>NZ_JBRRCU010000097.1:0-12620 GCF_056759195.1 Stenotrophomonas sp. STEN083
GCCGGGCCGCCGGGTCGGGGCGTCGACTTGGGTTTTGATGGGCCGGGAGGCCCGCCTGCCCTCTTGGGCGGGGAACTACTTTTGCGGCATTGCTGGTAAAGCCTCTGCCGAGCATGGCTCGGCACTACAGGCTCGTGGCTATCAGCTGCCGGATAACATCCGGCGGATCTTGCGGCCCAGACGGGTCAGGAACGAATCGCTGTCGTTGCCAGCACGCATAGGCTTGGCCTGTACCTGCACTGGGCCGTTGCTGTTGGCCACTGCCGGTGCGGCACCTTCGGCACCCTCGACCGGGCGACCGTGACGACGACGACGGCGCTTGCGCGGTGCGCGCTCGCCTTCCACTGCCGGGCTGTTGGCGGCATTCGGCGCGCCTTCGGCGGCCGGACGCGCCGGCTTCGGCGTGGCTTCGGCGTTGGCCGGGGCGCCTTCGACGCGCGGCTTGCGCGGCGGACGCGGCTTGCCATCGGCGCTGCGCTCGCCACGGCGCTCACCAGGCTTGCTGCCAGTACGACCACCGCCACGACGGGCCTCGTCAGCAGCCTTCTGCTCGCGGGCTTCGCGGAAGATGGCGCCAACGCTTTCACCTTCTTCGCCTTCCGGCAGCGGCGCACGTTCGGGACGCGGCAGCGCGGTCATCAGTTCGGTGGTGACGGCTTCGACCGGGATCTTCTGCTCGATGTAGGCCTCGATGTCCGGCAGGCTCATCGCATAGCGTTCGCAGGCGAAGCTGATCGCATCGCCTTCTTCGCCCAGGCGCGCAGTACGGCCGATACGGTGCACGTAGTCTTCGGCGTCGAACGGCAGGTCGTAGTTGTAGACGTACTTGATGCCGTCGATGTGCAGGCCGCGCGCGGCCACATCGGTCGCCACCAGGATTTCCAGCTGGCCCTTCTGGAAGCGGTTGAGCAGGCTCTCACGCTTCTTCTGCGGCACGTCGCCGGACAGCACGCCAACGCGGTAGCCGGCACGCTCCAGCGCGCGCGCAACGCGCTCGACGAACACCTTGGTGTTGACGAACACCATGGTGCGCGCGCCTTCGCTGCGCGACAGCAGGCCGATCAGCAACGGCAGCTTTTCTTCGTCAGCCGGGAAGTAGATGCGCTGGCGGACGCGGTCAGCGGTGATGCTTTCGGTCTCCACCACCAGCTTCTGCGGCTCGTTCATGTGCTCGTAGGCCAGCTCCAGCACGCGGTGGCTGAGGGTGGCGCTGAACAGCAGGGTCTGGCGCGTGGTGCGCTCCGGCATGCGCCGCAGCAGGAAACGGATGTCCTTGATGAAGCCCAGGTCGAACATGCGGTCAGCTTCGTCCAGCACGCAGATTTCGCAGGCGTGCAGCGACACCACCTTGTGCTGCTTGACGTAGTCGATCAGGCGACCGGGGGTGGCGATGATCACGTCCACGCCCTGCTGCAGCAGCTCGCGCTGCTTGTCGTAGTCCACGCCACCGTAGACCAGCGCGAAGCGCAGGCCGGTGTCGGCGGCGAACTTCATCGCGTCCTTGTGGATCTGGATGGCCAGCTCGCGGGTCGGCGCCAGGATCAGCGCGCGCGGATCTTCCGGCTTGCGGTCAGCCAGCGCAGGACGGGTCAGCAGGCGGTTGGCGACGGCGACCAGGAAGGCCAGCGTCTTGCCGGTGCCGGTCTGGGCCTGGCCGGCGACGTCGCCGCCCGGCAGGGCCACCGGCAGGGTGAGTGCCTGAATGGGGGTGCAGCGGGTGAAACCCGCGCCTTCTAGGCCTGCCAGCAGCGAAGGCTGCAGGTCGAAGGAGGAAAATGTCACGTCGGTTAGCGGTTTGTCGCTCATTGGTTTCGTCTTTGTAGTGCCAGCCGGTCAGTGTGGCCGGGCAGCTTGCATCGATTCGGGCACCGTCGCACACTGCGGCCCCTGCGCCGGGTCGCGCGACACCTGGGCCCTGCCCACTGTCCGCGCAATGCCCCAGTTTACCGCAATGCGACGGCCAACCCGGCATGGGCAGTCGCATTGCACCAGGAGACTCCAAGTGAGCGATAAGGTTTTACACGTCGGCGACGCCGACTTCGACAGCGCCGTCCTGCAATCGAGCGAACCGGTCCTGGTGGATTTCTGGGCTGAATGGTGCGGCCCGTGCAAGATGATTTCCCCGGTTCTGGACGAATTGGCTGATGCCTATGACGGCAAGCTGAAGATCGCCAAGGTCAATGTGGACGAGAACCGCGCCACCGCGATCAAGTACCACGTGCGCTCGATCCCGATGCTGCTGCTGTTCAAGGATGGCCAGATCCAGGCCACCCAGATCGGCGCAGTCGGCAAGGGCCAGCTGAGCCAGATGATCGACAAGGCGCTGGTCTGATCAAGCAAGGCCCGGCGGCGTACTGCCGCCGGCCATGGGGCCGCCATAGCGCGGCCCGCCGGATCTATTTGGCCGCCATACCGCGGCCCAACAGGGTTTTGCAGGTGCTTGCGCCGCCACGTTTGGCGGTGTTAGTGTCGCTATATCCGGCAGCATTCGCGTGCCGCACCCTCTGGACGGGTTCTCGTCCGGACCATTCCAACCAATTCGCAGCCCCGCAGGGCGCTCGCACATCCAAGCGAGAGGAATCAAGCACTTGTCCGAGAACACTCCTTCCGAAACCGGGAGCACTGATGCTCCTGTCGAGAAGCGCGTGCGCAAGCCGCGTGTTGCCAAAGCAGTTGAAAGCGCCGACAGCGGAGCTTCTGCCCCCGCCCAGCCAGCCCTGCCATTGCCAGCTGCTCCGGCCGCTCCGGCGCCGGTAGCCGCCGCGCCCGCACCTGCCCCGGTTGCTCCGCCTCCCGCGCCTGCCGCGCCGGCGCCCAGCAATGAAGGCCAGGCCCCGGCCGCAGCCTCCAGCGGCGACAACGCCGCGCAAGGTGGTCAGGACGGTGGCGATGGCAACAACCAGCAGCGCTACGGTCAGAACAACCAGCAGGGCCAGGGTCAAAGCCAAGGTCAGGGCAACCGCCGCGACCGTTTCCGCAACCGTCGCGACCGTGACCGCAATCGTCCGCGTGACGACAACGGCATGGGCAACGACGGCGGCAATGACAATTTCGTCCCGCGCTCGATGCCGAGCGTGCCGGAAGGCTTCCCGGTCTATTCGCTCAGCGACCTGAAGCGGATGCCAGCACAGAAGCTGCTGGAAATCGCCGAACAGCTGCAGATCTCCGAAGGCGTCGCCCGTGCCCGCAAGCAGGACGTGATCTTCGCCCTGCTCAAGGTGCTGACCCGCCATGGCGACGGCGTTGCCGCCGACGGCGTGCTGGAAATCCTGCCGGACGGCTTCGGCTTCCTGCGTGCGGCCGAAGCCAGCTACCTGGCCGGCCCGGACGATACCTACATCTCGCCCAGCCAGATCCGCCGCTTCAACCTGCGCACCGGCGACCACCTGTCCGGCCGCATCCGCTTCCCGAAGGACGGCGAGCGCTACTTCGCGCTGTCGATCGTGGACACCATCAACGGTGAGCCGATCGAAGCCTCGAAGAACAAGGTGCTGTTCGAAAACCTGACCCCGCTGTTCCCGCGCAAGCGCTTCACGCTTGAACGCGGCAACGGCTCCTCGGAAGACATCACCGGTCGTATCCTCGACCTGATGGCACCGCAGGGCAAGGGCCAGCGCGCCCTGATCGTCTCGCCGCCCAAGGCCGGTAAGACGATGATGATGCAGCAGATCGCCACGGCCATCACCACCAACCACCCGGAAGTGCACATGATCGTGCTGCTGGTGGATGAGCGCCCGGAAGAAGTGACCGAAATGCAGCGCACAGTGCGCGGCGAAGTGGTCTCCTCGACCTTCGACGAGCCGGCCGCGCGCCACGTGCAGGTTGCCGAAATGGTGATCGAGCGCGCCAAGCGCCTGGTCGAGCACAAGAAGGACGTGGTGATCCTGCTCGACTCGATCACCCGTCTGGCCCGCGCCTACAACAACGTCGTACCGAGCTCCGGCAAGGTGCTGACCGGTGGTGTGGACGCCAACGCCCTGCACCGCCCGAAGCGTTTCTTCGGTGCTGCACGTAACGTTGAAGAAGGCGGCTCGCTGACCATCATCGCCACCGCGCTGGTTGAAACCGGCTCGAAGATGGACGAAGTGATCTACGAAGAATTCAAGGGCACCGGCAACAGCGAAGTGCATTTGAACCGTCGCATCACCGAGAAGCGCGTGTACCCGGCGATCGACATCAACCGTTCCGGCACCCGCCGCGAAGACCTGTTGATCGAACCGGAGCTGCTGCAGAAGATCTGGATCCTGCGCAAGCTGCTGCACCCGATGGACGAAATCGCCGCGATGGAGTTCCTGTTGGACAAGATGAAGAACACCAAGTCCAACGACGAGTTCTTCGGTTCGATGAAGCGCTGATTCCGGTTGGAGTTCGCTGCAGGCAAAAACCCCGCGCAAGCGGGGTTTTTGTTGTGTATTGATTGGGCGCTTCACGGCGCCCACTCCACCTGTAGAGCCGAGTCATGCTCGGCTGGGGCACTACCGATGACGCCCCTGCCGAGCATGGCTCGGCACTAGAACTTGCGCCTCAGCTACCCTGCAACGGGGTCAGAAGGTGCGGCCCCCTGTTGTCGACCAGGTTGACGCTGCCATCAACCAGCGCGTCCGGCGAGAAACCAAGCTGCTCCTGGTCTTCGCGCCACGGTGCACGCTCTCGCGGACCCGGCACATAACTCACCCAGCGCGCCTGCTCCTGGCCCTCGGCGCCCCCATTGTCCAGCGAATAACTGACCGGCACGCGCACGTTCCAGAATGGCTGCGCCGCCGCGGGACCTTGCGTCGGAACCCGGAAGGTCCACTGTCTGGCCCCGGCCAGAGCGCTCTTGGCCAGCAGCTCGCGGGCACGTCGCTGATCGTTCTCCCTGCTGAGGAAGGTAAGGTTCACCTGCTCGGCAAAAGCATCCTCGACCTTGCCGTCCCTGCCGACCTTGACCAGCAGGTAGACACTGCCGGAAACCCCGGCACGGAAGGCTTGCTCTGGATAGCGCGGCGGCTTCAGCGAGATACGCGCGATGTTCTCCGGATCGTCGGCATCGAACCGCGTGAAATTGATGCCACGCAGGCTGATTTCATAGCGATCACCTTCCACCTTGCGGGCGATGACGCGCAGGCTCATCGGTGCCAGCGCGCGGACTGCGACGCCATCCCGGAGCACAGGCTCGAAACGCCAATTCAAACCCGCATCGCGCACCATGCTCACCACCCCGGGAGGCAGCTTGTCCTCTTTGTCCAGCTGCACTGCAGATACCGACCCGTCGGTTTCGATGCTGACTTCGCCACGGACCACCAAACTGCTTTCAATCCGCTCGCGTACTGCCGCGATACCGCCACTACTCTCTGCCTTGGCAATCACCGGCATCGTAGTCATAAGCACAGCGCCAAACGCCATGGCCGCAAACATCTGTCGCATCGCACTTCTCCTTGTGTCCGGAAAGCGGATTAAAGCGCAGCCAGTTGAGCGCGACAAGCCTCACGCCAGTCGCAGCGCGCGCGGGTACGGCGGGGTATCCGGGTACCGTCCTTGCCGGAATCCGGCCTGTAAACCCTGCCACCAGCCCGGATCAAACAACTCACCAAACTTCTCCTGCACCACATCCAGCGACGACCGCGGTAAACCCATGAACAGTCCGAAACGCTCCGGGAAGACGTCGTTGGGCGCGACATGGAACCACGGTTCGGCCGCCATCGCCTCCTCCTCGCTACGCGGCTGTGGCCATGGCCGGAAGTTACATTCGGTAACCAGGCACAATTCGTCGTAGTCGTAGAACACCGCACGACCATGCCGCGACACACCAAAGTTTTTCAACAGCATGTCGCCAGGGAAAATGTTGTTGCAGGCCATGTCGCGGATCGCCTGCGCGTAGTCCAGCGCGGCAGCGCGCGCCGCCTCTATACCCTGCTCGCGCAAGTAGAGATTCAACGGCCGGAACCGACGCTGCACATAACACAGCGCAATCTCCACTTCGTTGTCATCGATGCGCACGCTCTGGCTGCACTCATTCACCAGCTCCTGCAACAAGGCCGGCGCGAAACGCTGGCGCGGGAAGCGCAGATGGCGATACGGCTGTGCATCCAATAGACGACCGATGCGATCCAGGTTGAACACCAGCGCGTACTTGTCCTCCACGTCCTGCCGGCTCATGGTCTTGGGCCAGGCAAAGCGGTCGCGGATCAACTTGAATACCAGCGGGTAGCTGGGCAGGGTGAACACCGTCATCACCATGCCCGGTGTGCCATCAGCATGCACCAGCTGCTCGTTGCCGTGCTGCTGGAAGTGGCTGAAGAAGGTGCGATAGCGCTCGGTCTTGCCCTGCTTGGCCCGGCCCAGCACCGTATAGATCTCATCGACCGGCTTGCCCGGCAGGATACTGCGCAGGAACACCACCGCATCGGCCACTGTTGGCAGATCGGCCTGGAAGTAGCTGCGTGATACACCAAACAGATGCGCCACATCGCGACGGCGACTCAGTACCGCCTCCACCCGGATGCCGCTGCCGTCGTTCACCAGCGCAATTACACAGGGTGAGAACCGATGCTCGCCGAACACGCGCCCCACCAGGTAGGCGCGGCGCTCGCGGTAGAACACCGTCTGCAACAACTCGATCGCGCGGACCGGGTACGGCCCCCAATGCGAGAGATCATCCTGCAGCCGCACCGCGATGGCCGCCGCACAACGCAGCTGGTGCACGTACGGCAGGTCGAACGCATAGTCTGCCAACAAGCGTGAGAACGCTTCAGCTGGGCGCGCCTCAGACACCGCATAAACATGCCGCGCGACCGGATGGGTGATGGCGTCGGAGGGCTCGATGTCCAGCGCCATGAACTCGATGCGGTCATCCACACCGTGGGTGGCAAACAGGCGGCGGGTGAGCGTGTTGTAGAAGGTCTTGTAGAGCTCGCCATCGATGCGGCCTTCGATCAACGCAGCGAAGCGTTGTTTGACCTGCTGCCACAACAGCTGCAACTCGCTACTGCCTTGCAGCAGCTGATCCAACTGCGCGCGGCATCGCGCGACACAGACGTCATACAGCTCAATGCGTTCTACCGCATCGGCTTTGGCGGCAGCCCAATCACGGCGCTGGAAGCGCTCGTGGGCACGCCGGCTGATCTGGGCGAAGTCGCGGTGGTAACCCTCAAAACCCTGCGCGATACAGCTGGCGATGCTGGCGGCCAAAGCGCTGTTTGTAGCCAACTCGGTCATGAGGGCATGACCTGACGTTGCCGAGGTGCTGGGTCAATGCAGGTACGGGGCAATCGCATGGGGAGAACACCGGGGAGTTGCGCTGACCATACGCCACTGGCTGCTGTTCGGGACAGGTCTGGGCACGGGCTGCTCGTGGAGTGCGGGTCTTGCGCCAAAAGCACCCCTCCCCAACCCTCCCCTTTGCTACGCAAAAGGGAGGGAGCGAAGCAGGCGCTCGCGCACTGTTGGCTTTGGCTTTGTCCGTTGGGTTTGGCCTTTGGCTTTGGCTTTGGCTTTGGCTTCGGCTTCGGCTCCAATGCAGCCGCAGCTAGCGCCGCCCTCACCCCGCGGACAACTCCGCCTGAATCTTGCGCCCACACTCGCGCGCACTCCAAAGCACATGGCCGATCACACTGCGCTGGCCGCAGGCGGCCATCAGCAACAACGAGCCACGCGGCAGCTGGATCGATTGCATCAGTACCTTGCCTTCGCTGGCCTCCAGCATCAGCACGTCCATCGTGCCCAAGGCCAACTCGCGGCCAACCGCCGAGGCCAGCGCCAGCATGGCACTGGTCATGGCCGCCAGCCGCTCGCCGCTGGAGGTCTCCGTGGCCGCCTGTGCCAGGACGAAACCGTCAATGCTGGCAACCACAGCGGCACGTACGCCATCCACCGAACTGGTGAACTCCTGCAGCCGTTGATCTATTGCAGCGACTTCCCAGTCTTCCAGCAGCGCAATCGCCTTGGCCTCAGTCATGAGCACCCACCAAGGCAGCGGCTTCGACTTCACCCATCAGTACATCCATCAGCAGCATCACCGCATCCTCCGAGCGTGCGTCGAACGGCACCAGTGGCAACGGTCTGCCGGCAGTCTTCTGTGCCTGCAGCAGGCAGGCGTCGAGGTCCACTTCCGGCACAAGGTCAAATTTGGATACGCCAATCACTGCAGGAACCGTCGCGGCGTGTTCGCGCAACGCCAGCAGGTAACGCTCCATTTCCTGCGCCACGTCAGGGCTGGAGGCGTCAGCCAGGATCACCACGCCGCGTGCACCCTGCAGCAGCACCGGCCAGATGAAGGAGAATCGCTCCTGCCCCGGTGTACCGTACAGGCGCAGCCGATCGCCATTGGGCAGACTCACGTCGGCATAGTCCATCGCCACCGTGGTTGCCAGTTTGGAGGAGCTGGCATCGGTGTTGAGTACGTCTGTATCAATCACGGTGCCGCCCGCTACAGCGCGCACCAGCGTCGACTTCCCTGCCCCCATGGCGCCCAGAATCACTACCTTGTGTTCGATCATGCATGGGTCCCTGTACGTTGACGGACGCTGCGCCACATCCGTGCCAGCAATGCGCTGGCACCAACCTTGGTCGGCGCAGGCGGTGCCGCAACGGCGGGCTCTGGCACCTGCACCCTGGCATAGCCACACAGGTAGGCCGAGCGCATGAAGGCCCGGGTCGCATTGTTGTCCAGCTCCAGCAGCTCGGTGCACTCGGCAAGGGTGCAAGGCTTCTTCAGCAGCAGCGAGCACAGCCTGAAGCCATCGTGTTGATGGGCGAGCACGCGGAAGTCCGGCCAGCGCAGCAGACTTACCCTTGCGTTCTGCTGCAGGCGTCGATCGAAGTCGGTCCAGTTGTCGCCGTACTGCGCCATCTGCCAGAGCAGCGGCCGCAACGGTTGCCGCGACAGGTTTTCCGCCAAGGCCTGGAAGCGCGCCAGCGACAGCTCCTGCAGGGCAAGCAGCTCGAATACGTCACCCAACTGCTGGGCCAGGCTTGGCCCCTGCATTGGATGTACATAGAGCGGCACCATCTGGTCGTGTTCAAAATCAATCAGTAGTTGCGGCTGCCCCTGCAGTGTCAGCACTGCGCGGCCCTGCTTTTCCTGCAAGCGCTGCCGCAGCAGGCGGGTGACCTGTTTGGCGCCGCTGGCCAGATACAAGCCATCAGTGGTAGCCGGTGCAGGAGGCGGTGCCAGCGCATGCCGGATTTGCTTTTTATCCAGATGCAGCTCGCCGCTGCTGCGGCCATCGTGTACTGCACCGGCATCATCGTGCAGCCATAGCCGCATCGCCGGCCGTTTGCTGGCCATGTGCTGGGCGGCACTGCGCAGCGCCGGGGTGTCGCGGACCAGCAGCAGATCACACTGGTCAAGATCGACACAGCGTTGCAGGCCCTCCGGCGGTAACCCTGCAATCTCCCTCAATCGCCCGAGGAGCGTCTGCTCCTCCCGGGTGTCCGAGCCCACTACCAGCACCCTGGTCATGCCTCTTCCCCTTTTTGACGCGCTCGCGTCATGCGATTCCCTGCGTGTCGGATGAGGCTATTCCAGAAGCTGCATGTGAAAGGGTGATTGATCCCACACTTCGATTTTTCAGTGACGCTTTCAGCACACGACCTTGGTCGTATCTACACGCAGTCATCACGCAAAAACAAGAAAGCCTGCGTTCGTGAGAACGCAGGCTTTCAATGTGTAACGACAGCTACAACACGCCGCTACTGCTCTTACGATTGATCAGCCCTTGAGGCTGGCGATCGCAGCATTGAGCGTGGCACTCGGACGCATCGCCGGGCCGGCCTTGGCCAGATCAGGTCGGTAGTAGCCGCCGATGTCCACGGCCTTGCCCTGCACTGCTGCCAGCTCGTCGACGATCTTCTGCTCGTTGCTGGTCAGTACCTCAGCCAGTGGTGCGAACTTTGCCTTCAGCGCGGCATCGTCATTCTGCTCGGCCAGCGCCTGCGCCCAGTACATGGCCAGGTAGAAGTGGCTGCCGCGGTTGTCGATACCACCAAGCTTGCGCGAGGGCGACTTGTCGTTGTCCAGGAACTTGCCATTGGCAGCGTCCAGGGCATTGGCCAGTACAGCCGCGCCCTTGTTGTCGTAACGCTGGCCCAGGTGCTCCAGCGAAGCGGCAAGCGCCAGGAACTCACCCAGCGAATCCCAACGCAGGTAATCCTCTTCGACGAACTGCTGCACGTGCTTGGGTGCCGAACCACCAGCGCCGGTTTCGAACAGACCGCCACCGGCCATCAGCGGCACGATCGACAGCATCTTGGCGCTGGTGCCCAGTTCCAGGATCGGGAACAGGTCGGTGAGGTAATCACGCAGCACGTTGCCGGTCACCGAGATGGTGTCCTCGCCCTTGCGGATGCGCTCCAGCGACACCGCGGTGGCTTCTTCCGGCGACAGGATGCGGATGTCCAGGCCGTTGGTGTCGTGGTCCTTCAGATACTTTTCGACCTTGGCGATGACCTGCCCATCGTGGGCGCGCTTGGCATCCAGCCAGAACAGCGCCGGGGTGTTGCTCAGGCGGGCGCGGCTGACCGCCAGCTTCACCCAGTCCTGGATCGGCGCGTCCTTGGTCTGACACATGCGCCAGATGTCACCGGCCTCCACGGCGTGTTCAAACACCACGTTGCCGGCTTCGTCGGTAACCTTGACCACGCCATCGGCAGCGATCTGGAAGGTCTTGTCGTGCGAGCCGTATTCCTCGGCCTTCTGCGCCATCAGGCCGACGTTCGGCACCGAGCCCATGGTGGCCGGATTGAACGCGCCGTGCGCCTTGCAGTCTTCGATAACGGCCTGGTACACGCCGGCGTAGCAACGGTCCGGGATGACGGCCTTGGTGTCCTGCAGCTTGCCTTCGGCATTCCACATCTTGCCGGAGTCACGGATCATCGCCGGCATCGAGGCGTCGACGATCACGTCCGACGGCACGTGCAGGTTGGTGATGCCCTTGTCCGAGTTGACCATGGCCACGGCCGGACGCTTGGCGTACTCGGCGGCGATGTCGGCCTTGATCGCTTCCTGCTCGGCTTCTGGCAGCTGCGACAGGCGCGCGTACAGGTCACCGATACCGTTGTTGGAATCGAAACCAATCTGGGCGAGGCTGGCAGCGTACTTGACCAGCACGTCCTTGTAGAACTCATCGACCACGACGCCGAACATGATCGGGTCGGAGACCTTCATCATGGTCGCCTTCAGGTGCAGCGAGAACAGCACGCCCTGCTCCTTGGCATCGGCAATCTGTGCGTCAACGAAGGCGGCCAGCGCCTTGCGGCTCATCACCGAGGCGTCGACGATCTCGCCGGCCTTGACCGCGGTCTTGGCCTTCAGCACAACGGTGTTGCCGTCGTTCTGCACCAGTTCGATCTTCAGGCTGCCGGCGTTGGCGACGGTAGCCGACTTCTCACTGCCGTAGAAGTCACCGCCGTCCATGTGCGCGACGTGCGACTTGGAGTCGGCAGTCCAGGCGCCCATGCGGTGCGGGTGCTTGCGGGCGTAGTTCTTCACCGACAACGGTGCGCGGCGATCGGAATTGCCTTCGCGCAGCACCGGGTTGACCGCGCTGCCCTTGATCTTGTCGTAGCGCGCCTGGATGTCGCGCGACACGTCGTCGGTCGGCGCATCCGGATAGTTCGGCAGGATGAAACCCTGGTCCTGCAGTTCCTTGATCGCGGCCTTGAGCTGCGGCACCGAAGCCGACACGTTCGGCAGCTTGATGATGTTGGCTTCCGGCTTGGTCGCCAGCTCGCCCAGTTCGGCCAGATCATCGCTGATCTTCTGCTCGTCCTTCAGGAAATCCGGGAACTGCGACAGGATGCGGCCGGACAGCGAGATATCGCGGGTTTCGACGGCTATGCCGGCGGTCGCGGTAAAGGCATCGACGATGGGCAGCAGCGACTGCGTGGCCAGGAACGGAGCTTCGTCGGTGAGCGTGTAGATGATCTTCGGCGTATTCGACATGGGGGCAAAAACTCTCTTGCTGACGGATGCGGTGCGTGGAATGGCAGCGGCGATTGGGCAGGCGCACGGTCATCCAGTGGACCGGCGCGCAATCCCTCTCCGGCTGCCGAGTGGGAAACCCTTGCATTGTCGCGTTTTCAGCCGGTACGGGCAAAAAAAACCATACGCGGAAGTAGGGTCAACCCGGCATCCCGCCACTGCAATCGCGCGCAACCCTTGTGCTGTCTTGGATCGCGCCCTGGCAGGGCGCGCTGGTCTCAGCTGCAACCGTTGTCGGTGTCACCAGAACCGACTGGACAGTGCGCAGAACGTGGGCCTGCGTAGACAATATCGCGGTGCTATCCGGCGCTCGCCAAGCAGGAGCTGCCCTTTGGTTTGGATGAAGAGCGACGCCTCGCCAGGCACAGGGTAGCCCGGGTAAGCACAGCGCACCCGGCGCTGTTGGCATGCAATCAGCGATTACATCGGTTACCAGGGTCCCGGGTGCGCTGCGCTTACCCGGGCTACGGTGACTGTCCGAAGACGGGCATCGGATGCCGGGCGACCTAAATGTTCCCATGGGCAACATTGAAGCCTGCGGATTGTTTGTGGGAGCGGGGTGCGCCCCCCCGCGGGGTGTGGGGCGAGCCCGGGAATAGAGCGGGGGGGGTGGTAGGGGGGGGGGGGGCGCCGACAATGAGCCCATTAGGGTGGTGGG
>NZ_JBRRCU010000098.1:0-12346 GCF_056759195.1 Stenotrophomonas sp. STEN083
GGCTTGGTTTCTCCCTCCCCCTCCCCCCCCCGCCCGCCCGCCCCCTCCCGCGCCCGCCCCCCCCCCCCCCCCGGCCCCCACAAACCGGGAGGTGGGGGGCGGTGGTCGTGCGAGCTCATGTGCCAGCGGCCCCGGGTGCGCTGCGCTTACCCGGGCTACGGGGCTACGGGGTTATCTGCTTGTTCGTTTGGCCTGCCGTCTAAATGAACGGCATTGCGCTTCAGTTGGCTTTTTGATTGTTTCACTCCGCTTTCCGCGCCCGGCAGGCTATCTTTGCCGCGGGTCGCTGGCGACCCATTCATTTCGCGGTGGTTCCGGCCTGGCGCGGTGCGCTTCCGGGACTGTTGGGTCTTTCAGGAGAGTGAAGTGGCAAATGTAGGGAAGCGGCGTCTGGGCAGTGTTGTGCGTGGCGTCGGTCGGGTCCTGTTGGCGTTGCTGTGTCTGTGCATAGGAATCTGGGGCGGGTTTGCGCTGTGGTACCAGTTCCCCGGCAATGTGGTGGCCAAGGTCGTGGCCATCCTGGTGTGGTGCGTGCCCAGCATCTGGGCGATCCGCGCGGGCTTCGGGCCGGTGCGGCGCTGGCATTCGCTGGCGGTGTTCGGGGCGCTGTTTGCGGTGATGCTGATCTGGTGGGCGACGATCGACCCGCAGCAGGACCGGGCGTGGGCCGATGACGTGGCGCAGCCGCTGCATGCGCGTATCGAAGGCGACCGCCTGATCATCGACAACGTGCGCAACTTCCATTGGCGGACCGAGACCGACTACGACGTGCGCTGGGAGGCGCGCGAGTACGATCTGTCGCAGGTGCAGTCGGTGGACATGATCCTGTCCTATTGGATGGGACCGGCGATTGCGCACACGCTGGTGTCGTTCGGTTTCGCCGATGGCCGCCAGCTGGTGTTCTCGCTGGAAATCCGCAAGGAGCAGGGCGAGTCGTTCTCGGCGCTGGGCGGGTTCTTCCGCAAGTTCGAGGCGGTGCTCGTGGCCTCGGACGAGCGCGACATCGTACTGACGCGCAGCAACGCGCGAGGCGAGGATGTCTATCTGTACCGCCTGCATGGACTCAGCCCGGACAAGATGCGCGATCTGTTGCGCTTCTACGTGGACCGCGGGCAGCTGCTGGAAAAGGAGCCGCGCTTCTACAACACGCTGACCAGCAACTGCACCACGGTGGTGTTCGAGCTGATGCGCCGCATCCAGCCGAATCTGCCGCTGGATTACCGCCTGCTGGCCTCCGGCTATCTGGCCGAATACGCCGCCGACGTCGGTGGGCTGACCCCGGGCGTGCCGCTGGCGACTCTGCAACAATCGGGGCGTATAACGCTGCGTGCACGCGAAGCGGGCGATGTGGCTGATTTCTCTTCCCGGATACGCGCTGGCGTACCTGGCATTCCCGCACCAGGAACCAACCCATGACCCACACCCCGCAGACATGGATACGCCGGTTGTTGTCGGTGGTCGCGGTACTGGCGCTGCTGCTCTCCAGCGGCTGCGCCATGGTGAAGATGAAAGCGGTGAGCAACACCGACTATGTGATGCTCAAGCGTGGCGACATCCTCAGCACCGGCAAGCTCAGCGCCTTGTCGCAGGAGTCGCTGTCTGTCATTGGCTTGACCGAAAGTGATTGCAGCAAGGATCTGCCCACCTGCCGGCAGACGGTCACCACCAATGACGGCCTGCAGTCCGAGCAGCGCCTGTCCACGCTGGCCGAGCTGTGGATGCAGGAAGCCCTGGCGCTCACCCCCAAGGCGAAGGGTAATGAGCCCATCGAGTTACCGGCGGCGGCCTTGAATGCCTGGCTGGAAACCGCGCGCTACTCTTATCTGTACCTGTTCTTCAGCGGTCGCAGCCCAGCCGAGCGCGCTTTGGAAGACCGGCTTACCCAGGTCCGTGATTACTACAACTACGCGACCGAGCAGGCCGCGTCGGTGGTGTTCCAGCGCACCCGTGCGCGGGCCTTGGAAGGCGAGGACATCAACCTGCCGGTGCGGGTGGACGAGTGGACCATCAGTGCGAAGTTCGACCAGCTCAAGCTCGAAGGCGTGCCCAGGCAGCTGGTGGCCGCGTCCTCGGTGAGTTTTGCCGGTTTGCGCAGTTCCTACCGTCGCGACGGTTTTGGCGCCGAGCTGGTGGCGATGATGGAAGCGCCAGCACTGGCGCAGGCGATTGAAGTTGAAGAGCGCAAGCAGGACCTGCCGGTCTACAGCGAGATGCCTGCGGTCAACGTGACCGCCGTGCTGAACTTCAGCGGCAATACGCTGGAAGAAATACTGGCAACCCGGCAGGTGCAGTTGGAGGCCTATTCGCCCGACCTCAGCAGCATCCAGATGCGCGGTCAAGAAGTGCCGCTGGCGGCCAACTTCACCGCTGCCTATGGCCTGTGGCTGGCCCAGTCCGGCTTCGCCACCGAGTCACTGCGCACCTTGTTCGGCCGTGGCGAGGGCATCCGCGAGCCGCATATCTACCTGATGCAGCCCTACGATCCGAACAAGCGCATCATCTTCATGTTGCACGGCCTGGCCAGCAGCCCGGAGGCCTGGGTGAACCTGGCCAACGAGATCATGGGCGACGAGGAAATGCGCGAGCATTACCAGGTGTGGTCGGTGTACTACCCGACCAATGCGCCGATCGCCTTGAACCGTTACACCATCAGCAAGGCCTTCAACAGCACGCTGCATCACTTCGATCCCAAGGGCACCGCGCCGGCATCGCACGACATGGTGTTCATCGGCCACAGCATGGGCGGCGTGATCGCACGCTTGATGCTCAGCGACTCCGGCGACGTGCTGTGGGAGAACACCCGCCAGCGCTACAACCTGCAGGGTGAGCGGCTGGCGCGGGTCGAAGCCAAACTCGGGCCGGTGCTGCACTTCACCCCGCAGCCGAATGTGGAGCGGGCGATCTTCCTGGCCTCACCGCACAAGGGCACGGATGCGGCTGGCAACCGCCTCGGCCGTTTGATCGGCAGGCTGGTGCGCTTACCGCTGACCATTCTTGGTGCCTTCGGCGACGCCTTCATGGCGCTGCAGGACCCGGGTGAAGCTGATGGCAAGAAGCCCAAGGAACCGGTGATCACCAACAGCATCGAGAACCTCAAGGCCAGCGATCCCTTCATCGAGGCGTCTTCGGCGCTGCCGATCCAGCCGGGCCTCAAATACCACTCCATCATCGCCAAGCGCAAAGCCGATGTGCCGACCGCCGAGTCCGACGATGGGCTGGTGCCGTACTGGAGTGCGCATCTGGATGGCGCGCTGTCGGAGAAAGTGATCGTGTCTGGCCACAGCGTGCAGGAAACGCCGGAAGCGGTACTGGAAGTGCGCCGCATCCTGCGCAAGGACCTGCTGGAAGTGGAAGGCGTGGACGCCGCGCACTGAGCCTGTGCCGGGCTGCGTGCAGCCCGGGCAATGGATCAAGCGGGAGATCCTCGCGCAGAGTTGCGACGCAGGAGATTGTTGAGCTGCGTGATCGAACGCTGCTCAGCTGATGCGGCGACCAACCACGGTTGCCAATCCGGCCAACAGCAGCGTCACCGCGAAGCACAGCAGGTAGCCGCTGGTTTCATTGCCGCCAACGGTTGCGGCGAACAGCGAGCCGGAGATCGCCAGCGTCGAGGCGACGGCGATGCCTTCGCTCAGCTGCAGTGCAGAGCTGTTGGCACCTTGCTCGTGCGGCGCTGACAGCGACAAGGTCAGCACCGACAGGCTGGGGTAGATCAGGCCCATGCCCAGCCCGGTCAGCGCCCAGCCGGCAAGCGCCAGCATCAAGGGCACGCCCGGATACAGCGTGAGCACGGAAATCAGCAGGCCTGCCAGCATCAGCCAAGTGCCGGCCTGCAGCATGTGCGTACGCCGCCAGCCGAAGTGCTGGTGGCCTTGCATCCATGAGCCCGAGAACCAGCCCAGCGCACCCAGGCTGAGCGCCGCGCCGGCCCACAGCGGCGACAGGTCGCGCTCGCGCTGCAGCAGCAGTGGCAGGAAGGCTTCGGCGCCAAAGAAGGCCGAGGCGGCAATGCCACGCAAGGCAATCACGCTGGGCAGGCCACGGCGCAGCAACAAGGTGCCGCTGGGCAACAGATGACGCGCGCAGAAAATCAACGCGACCACTGCCACCGTCATCACCGCCAGCGCCTGCGCACCTTGCAGCTGTCCGCCGACATACAACAACAGCGCGGCCAGCGCCGTGCCTATTGCCCAGCGCACCACCGGCCGTTGCTCGGCATCGCGGCGGATGCTGGTTTGGGTGCTGCGCAAGGCGGGCAACAACAACCAAGCTGCCGGTAAGGCCAGCACCGGGACGATAAGGAAGACCCAGCGCCAGCTCAGGTGCTGCACGATCAGGCCGCTCAGACCCGGGCCGATCAGCGAGGGCACCACCCAGCCAGCGGAGAAGGCGGCGAACACCTTGGGGCGCAGCGCTTCCGGATAGGTGCGCGCCACCAGCACATACAGCGACACCGAGATCGCACCGATACCGACACCCTGCAGCAGGCGGCCGACGATCAATACATCCATGCGCGGCGCCAAACCGGCCAGCAACAGGCCAATCAGGAAGCTGCCCAGGCCCAGCCACAACGGCCGCGCCGGGCCTTGCTGGTCACACATGCGGCCAGCCAGGGTCATGCCGATCACGCTGGTGGCCAGTGCGCCGCCGAAGGCCAGCGCGTACAGGCGCAGCCCGTCCAGAGCCTCGGCCACGCTGGGCATGGCGGCCGCCACGGCCAGCGCCTCGAAGGCGATCAGCGAGATCAGCGCGACCATGCCGAAGGTGGTGGCACGGTATTGCGGGGCGAGGATGGAGGTGCTGGCCGGTGGGGCCGAGGCGATGCTTTGGGAACTCATGATGCGACGCTGCTGCTTGAGTTGCGGCTGGGGGGCGTGCAGCATCACACCTCAACCATGGTTGAGGTCAAGTGATGTCCACGCGGGAATTGAGTGTAGGTGAAGTGGCCCGGCGCAGCGGTGTTGCGGTGTCGGCCTTGCACTTCTACGAGCGCAAGGGACTGATCCACAGCCAGCGCACGGCCGGTAACCAGCGAAGATTCCAGAGTGATGTGCTGCGGCGACTGGCGCTGATCCAGGCCGCACAGCGGGTGGGCATGCCGCTGCAGGCGGTGGCCGAGCGCCTGGCGGAACTGCCGGAAGGGCGCGCGCCCACAAAGGCTGACTGGGCGAAGATGTCGGCGCGCTGGCGCAAGGAACTGGACGAGCGCATCGCAACGCTGCAGTTCATGCGTGACCAGCTCAGCGACTGCATCGGTTGCGGCTGTCTGTCGCTCAAACGCTGCGGCTTGCTGAATCCGCAGGATGTGCTGGGGCAGCGCGGTGAAGGTCCGCAACGCGTCGGCTAGCGTTGCGAGCCGGGATCGGCAAGCTGCCGGGTATCGAACGACACGCCAGCAGCACTTGCAGCCCGGGCCACATCGCGTGGCCCGGATGGATCAGATTTCCGCTTCGATCGACGGCATCGCCAAGCGCGAGCGGGTCAGCACCATGCCGAGGTTGGCGGTGCGGCGGCAGACGAACACCATCACGTAGTCCGGGTAGCGCTTGCCGCGCATGAAGACATGGATCAGGTTTTCGCTGTTGACGATGATTTCCTGGAAGTAATGCGCGCCTTCCTGATCTTCAAGGCCGCGTGCGCGGCGGAACATCTGCTCGATGCTGCGGATGTTCGGGCCCTGATACAGGTCGGCGGTAGCGGCGGCGACCAGATCAAGCACTTCGCGCGGATGCGAGTCGACGGTGCGCACTGACAGCAGCATGCCGGAGCTGATATCGACGTAGCCGGCGGCCACGCATTCGGGGATGGAGGCGACGGATTGTTGCAGGGTGGTGTCGAGCGACATGGGGGATCCTTGCGGAAGGGGGAGAAAAAAAAGGAAAAGCGATGCCCGCAGGCCGCAGTGCGACCCGGCATCGCTCAGGGGGTGATCAGCCGCAGGCGCGGATCAGCAGGTTTTCTTCCAGTGCATGCAGCAGGTCTTCCTGCTCCTGCGACTGCACGAAGCCCGGGTCCAGCGTGCGCAGGCGGCGCAGTGCCTCATTGGCGGTCAGCCCTTCGCGTATCAACCAGCCCGCCAGCACCAAGCCGGTCCGGCCCAGCCCTGCCAGGCAATGCACGGCAACCACTTCGCCTTCGCGCAGCATCACCTCGATCTTGGCCAGCAGCAGCTTGGCCCACAGCAAAGGCGGTGCGCCGCGGTCGGCGATGCCCAGGTGATAGCTGCGCAGGCCATATGGAGCCAAGCGTTCGGCGGACATCTCGCGTTCGGTGAGGTTGACCAGCACGGTCACGCCCATGCCGCGCAACAGCGCCAGATCGTGATCGATAGCGAATACCACACCCGGCATCGGACAGCCGGCGAGCTTGCCCGGCACCAGCCAATGGAAGCCGTTGGGACCGCGCCGTGACGGCGTGGCGGAAAGACGGACCGGTGCTGGTGTAGACACTTGCAACGGACGAGGAATGGAAGTCTCGGCTGCAGCGGCGACAGGCCGGCTTGGTGCTTTTTCAGCGATGACAACCGGGGCCGGCGCAGCCACACCGTCGGCGAGGTCCTCGGCACGCGCATCCGGCGCCGGCACATGGCAACTGCCGGTGCGCAGGAACTGCGCCAGCACCGGGTGCTGCCCGCTATTGGCAAAGAAGGCGTCCACCGGTGCATCAACCTGCACATGGCCGCCGGCCAGTAGGATCACTCGCGACGCTATACGTCGGGCCTGGCCTTGATGGTGCAGGCTGACCAGGCAGCAGTGGTTGGCAGAAAGACGTTCGATCAGCTTGAGCACTGCTTCGGCGTCGGCGGGCTCCAGCTCGCTGGTCGGCTCGTCGATCAGCAGCAAGGCGCTACCGCTGAAGGCCGCGCGCAGGATGGCGACCTGGCGGGCGAGTCCGCGCGGTAGATCGATCACCCTGTGCTGCAGATGTGCGGCCACGGCAGTGGCGCCCAGCGCTTGCAGGCGCGTGTCGATATCTTCGCGTAGCGCCTGCTGCTTGTTGTCTGATTGCGCGCGCAGCGCGGCGCTGAAGTTTTCCAGCACGCTGAAGCCGAGTTCGCGTGCGTGTTGTTGCACCAAAACCGGCGGCTGGCTTGCCGCTTCCAGCGGCGCGCCCTGGAACAGCAACGTGCCCCAGCGTTCGCCATGGGCGTTGCTTTGCCCAGACAGCGCCTGCAGCAATGAGGATTTGCCGGTGCCACCTGGGCCCATCAGCACCACGATGCCGGTGCCGCTGATGCTCAGATCAATCGATGACAACACGGTGCGTTGGCCACGGCGCATGCCCCAGCCTTGCAGCTGCAGCAACGATGAGAGTGAGTTTTCAGCTGGCAAGGGACATCACTTTGTCCGACGCCGGCTGCATTTCTGCAACGTGCGCGGAATTGGAAAGGCGGCCAGTATCGTTTGCATCACTTGCATGTCAATTTGACTTTGCGACGTGCGTGGGCGCAGCGCATCAACATTGCACGCCGCGATGCAATGTCGGTCGCGATGTCATATCGAGTTGATTGGGAAAGGAAATACGCGCTTTTCCCTGGGCCATTTCGAAGCGGAATACGGCGCTGAAACAACAAACAAGACGATGCTTATTGTTTCAGCGGGATTCAGAAATTTCGCTCGAAGCGAACGTTTCCCGCGCCTGCGTCAGCGCTTATCTGCAGATCCACGCGCAGTTGATCGCGCGGATGCGCGTCGAGTACACCGATCAGATCGGTATAGGAACCGGTACGCACCGCACGCAAGTCAATCTGTTGGCGCTTGCCGGAAAGGTCGGTGGCGATGGCTTGTACCTTGCCATCGGCTGGCAGCTCTTCGCCCTGCTCCAGTTGTCGCAAGGCGACGACAAGCAGGGCGCGGTCGGCTTCGCGTTGCACCTGGTAGCTGCGGGCGACGGCGTCATTCATGGCCAGCGTTGGCAGCAGGTTGTAGTGCACGCGCAGCTTGCCGAGGTCGGCGTGACTGGGCTGCGCTTGTTGGATGACGGCTGCGCGCGGGGAGGGTTCTGCGGAGCAGGCGGCAAGGGTAAGCAGCAAGGTGGAGGACAGCGTTAGGGCGAACCGGGGCATGGTGTTGGTGTCCTTGGGCTGTGGTGTTGGTTGTTGGGGCTGCGCTCTAGGTGCTTAAAAGCTGCAAGGCTTCGCCTTGTTCCCCTTTCCCCAACCCGTCTCCCGCGAGGGGAGAGGGGCGATTCGAAGCAGACCTCCGCGAGTGCGGGCGGCTCGTGTACTTGGCTGAAGAAGCTATTCAATCGTTGGCTGCAGACAGTTCCTTGCCTCGCTTGGCTGCCGCATCAATGGCTTTCGCGGTCAGCGCTTCAAAGCCGCCGGCCTGGAAGGTTTCGATGGCTGCCTGGGTTGTGCCACCCGGCGAGGTTACGCGGCGGCGCAGTTCGGCTGGGGCTTCGCCGGCTTCGGTCAGCATGCGCGCGGCGCCGAGGACGGTGTCCAGTACCAGCGAGCGCGCCGCATCCGCAGGCAGGCCTTGTTCAAGCGCTGCCGCTTCCATCGCTTCGGCGAGCAGGAACACATAGGCCGGGCCGCTGCCGGAGACGGCGGTGACCGCATCCATCAGTCCTTCGCTCTCGATCCAGACGGTGCGGCCGGCGCTGGCCAGTACCTGTTCGGTCTGCGCGCGCTGGGCGGCGGAGACGCGTGGGTTGGCGAACAGGCCGGTGACGCCGGCACCGAGCAGGGCGGGGGTGTTGGGCATGGCGCGGACGATGGCCTGATCGCCACCCAGCCAGCGTTCGAGCTGCGCAGCGGTGATGCCGGCGGCGATCGAGGCGACCACCGGCTGCTGTGCGGCGGCGACGGGGCTCAAGGCCTCGCAGACGGTACGCATCACCTGCGGCTTGACCGCCATCAACCACAGCCCGGCATGAGCGGCGGCGGCTTCAGCCGCGTTGTAGGTATGCACGCCGAAGTCCTGCGCCAGTGCCTCGCGCAGGGCGGCGACCGGCTCGGCCACGTGGATGCGGCTGGCGGCCATGCCGCGTCGCAGCAAACCTGCAATCAGGCTGCGCGCCATGTTGCCGCCGCCGATGAAGGCGACATCAGTGTCGGGGAGCTGGGTGTCGGGGAGGTCTGCGTACGGGCTGCTGGTCATCAATGCAATCTCGGTGCGATCAAGGGGAAGGGCGTTGGCCGAACAAGGCGGTGCCGACCCGGACCATGGTCGAGCCGGCGGCGATGGCTTCGGCAAAGTCACTGCTCATGCCCATCGAAAGTGTATCGACCTGCGGGTGTTGCGCGGCCAGGTCGGTAAACAAGGCCTGCATCCGTGCGAACGCGGCTTGCCGTTTAGCTGCTTCAGGGAAGGGGGCAGGGATAGCCATCAGCCCGCGCAGGCAGAGCCGTGGCTCATTGGCAATGGCATCGGCGAGAGCGGCGACCTGCTCCGGGGCACAGCCGTGCTTGCTGTCCTCGTCGTCGATGTTGACCTGGATCAGCACGTTGAGGGGGGGCAAAGCGGCCGGGCGGTGCTTGGCCAGGGCGCTGACCAGCTTGGCCCGGTCCACCGTCTGCACCCAGTCGAACACCTGGGCGGCCAGCTCGGCCTTGTTGGACTGCAGGTGGCCAATCAGGTGCCACTCCAGGCCCAGTTCGGTCAGTTCGGTGATCTTGGCGGCTGCCTCCTGCACATAGTTTTCACCAAAGGCACGCTGTCCTTGGGCAGCCAGAGCGGCCACCGCAGCGGCCGGCTGCAGCTTGGACACGGCCAGCAGGCGGACTGCCCGGGAGGGGCTGGAAGCAGCGTCGATCTGCTGCCTGAGGGTGGCCAAAGACACGGTTTGCAAAGCATCTACCTCTTACGTGGGAAGGCTTATACTGCCTGCCAGGGGAAACACCTTACATATACTCGCAACGCAGGGGACAGAGCGCGTATGGACATCGCTGAACTTTTGGCGTTCTCGGTCAAGAACAAGGCCTCGGACTTACATCTTTCCGCCGGCCTGCCGCCGATGATCCGTGTGGACGGTGACGTCCGTCGCATCAACATCCCGGCCCTGGACCACAAACAAGTGCACGCGCTGGTGTACGACATCATGTCGGACAAGCAGCGGCGTGATTACGAAGAGTTCCTCGAGGTCGACTTCTCGTTCGAGATTCCCTCGCTGGCGCGCTTCCGTGTCAACGCGTTCAACCAGAACCGTGGTGCCGGTGCGGTGTTCCGTACCATTCCCTCGGAAGTGCTGACGCTGGAAGACCTGGCCTGCCCGCCGATCTTCCGTGAGCTGATCGAGCAGCCGCAGGGTCTGATCCTGGTCACCGGCCCGACCGGTTCGGGCAAGTCGACCACGCTGGCGGCGATGATCGACCACATCAACAAGAACGAATACGGTCACATCCTCACTGTCGAGGACCCGATCGAATTCGTGCACACCTCGCAGAAGTGCCTGATCAACCAGCGCGAAGTGCACCGCGACACGCACGGCTTCAACGAAGCCCTGCGCTCGGCCCTGCGTGAAGACCCGGACATCATCCTGGTCGGCGAATTGCGTGACCTTGAGACCATCCGCCTGGCACTGACCGCGGCAGAAACCGGTCACCTGGTGTTCGGCACCCTGCATACCAGCTCGGCGGCCAAGACCATCGACCGTATCATCGACGTGTTCCCGGCCGGCGAAAAGCCGATGGTGCGCTCGATGCTGTCCGAGTCGCTGCGTGCGGTGATTTCGCAGGCGCTGCTCAAGCGCGTTGGTGGCGGCCGTGTGGCCTCGCACGAAATCATGGTGGCAACACCGGCGATCCGTAACCTGATCCGCGAAGACAAGGTGGCGCAGATGTACTCGTCCATCCAGACCGGTCAGCAGGTGGGCATGCAGACGCTGGACCAGAACCTGCAGGATCTGGTCAAGCGCAGCCTGGTCACGCGCAACCAGGCCAAGGAATACGCCAAGGACAAGCGTCTGTTCGAGTAATTCCAGGTTTCGGGATTAGAGATTCGGAATTCGGGATTCGCAAAAGCCGGAATCGACGGGGCGCCGTGGAGTCATCCCACGCCCTGTCCCGGCTCTCCATCGGGAGCCAGACATGAGCACTATTGATTTCACCTCGTTCCTCAAGCTGATGGCGCACCAGAAGGCATCGGACCTTTTCATCACTGCCGGCATGCCGCCGTCGATGAAGGTCAATGGCAAGCTGTCGCCGATCACCCAGACACCGCTGACGGCACAGCAAAGCCGCGACATGGTGCTCAACGTGATGACGCCGTCGCAGCGCGAGGAGTTCGAAAAAACCCACGAATGCAACTTCGCCATCGGCGTCTCCGGCGTGGGCCGCTTCCGTGTGAGCTGCTTCTACCAGCGCAACCAGGTGGGCATGGTGCTGCGTCGCATCGAGACGCGCATTCCCACCGTGGAAGAGCTGAACCTGCCGCCGGTGGTCAAGACGCTGGCCATGACCAAGCGCGGCATCATCCTGTTCGTCGGCGCCACCGGTACCGGCAAGTCGACTTCGCTGGCCGCAATGATCGGTTACCGCAACCAGAACTCGACCGGCCACATCATCACCATCGAAGACCCGATCGAATTCGTGCACAAGCACGAAGGCTGCATCGTCACCCAGCGCGAAGTCGGCATCGACACCGACAGCTGGGAAGCAGCACTGAAGAACACGCTGCGACAGGCGCCGGACGTGATCATGATCGGCGAAATCCGTACGCGCGAAGGCATGGACCACGCGGTGGCATTTGCAGAAACCGGCCACCTGGTGCTGGCCACGCTGCACGCCAACAACGCCAACCAGGCGATGGACCGCATCATCAACTTCTTCCCGGAAGATCGCCGCAATCAGCTGCTGATGGATTTGTCGCTGAACCTGAAGGGCGTGGTCGCACAGCAGCTGGTGCCGACCCCGGACGGCAAGAGCCGCCGCGTGGCGATGGAAATCCTGCTGGGCACGCCGCTGGTGCAGGACTACATCCGCGATGGCGAAGTGCACAAGCTCAAGGAAGTGATGAAGGATTCCGTGCAGCTGGGCATGAAAACCTTCGATCAGAGCCTGTTCGAGCTGTACCAGGCCGGCGAGATCAGCTACGACGATGCTTTGCGCTACGCCGATTCGCAGAACGAAGTGCGCCTGCGCATCAAGCTGTCGCAGGGCGGCGATGCCAAGACCTTGTCGCAGGGTCTGGATGGCGTGGAGATTGCCGAAGTTCGTTGAGTCTGGCGGGTTTGGTTGTTTGAAAAGCCGCTCCTTTTGGGGCGGCTTTTTGTTTGGGGGTTGGGGGGGGGGGGCAAGATCAACATAATCAAAAAAACCACCCCGACCCACCCCAACAAGGCCGAACCCGACAGGGGGCGGCCTCGGCCGCGGCGCAGCCGAAGCGGCCGCCCAAATTTGGGC
>NZ_JBRRCU010000099.1:0-11969 GCF_056759195.1 Stenotrophomonas sp. STEN083
GGGCTGCCGCGGCGCGCGCGAGGCCCCGACCGCCGCCCTCGGCTGCCCTCCCGCCCCAACCGCGCCCCGCCCCCGCCCCCCCCACTACAGGCATTCCTGCATCTGCGCGAGTACGTGCATCGCTCCCTCCCTTTGCCGCAGGCAAGGGGGGTGCTTTGTGCTGTTGATCTATCGGCTTCGCGGCTTACGCCGCTCCTGCAGTGCAAGACCAGCCTGTAGTGCCGAGCCATGCTTGGCATGGTGCTTTACCGGTAGCGCCCCTGCCGAGCATGGCTCGGCACTACAGGGCCACGTTGCTGCATACGCGCCAGTACAGACGGGCGGGCGCTTTCGCGCTTATTATTCCGGCCTTCGATTGAAGCAGCAGAAGACCGCGTGACTGACTCCCGACTCGCTTTCGTATTCCCCGGCCAGGGCTCGCAATCCATTGGGATGTTGGCCGAACTGGCTGTACTGCATCCGCAGATCCGTGAAACATTTGCCGAGGCCTCCGAAGGCGCGGGCGTTGATCTGTGGGCGCTGTCGCAGGGCGGCCCGGAAGAGCAGCTCAATCGCACCGAATTCACCCAGCCGGCGCTGCTGGCCGCCAGCATCGCGGTGTGGCGCCTGTGGAATGCACAGGGCGGTGCCAAGCCGGCGGTGTTGGCCGGGCATAGTCTTGGCGAATACACCGCACTGGTCGCTGCTGGCGCTCTTACGCTGCACGACGGCGCCCATCTGGTGCGTCTGCGTGGCCAGCTGATGCAGGACGCCGCCCCGACTGGCGTTGGCGCAATGGCCGCCGTGCTCGGCGCTGAAGACGCGCTGGTGCTGGAAGTCTGTGCCGAAGCCGCAGGCAGTCAGGTCGTAGTGCCGGCCAATTTCAACTCGCCGGGTCAGATCGTGATCGGTGGCGACGCTGCTGCAGTGGATCGCGCCCTGGCGCTGTTGGCTGAAAAGGGTGTGCGCAAGGCGGTGAAGCTGGCCGTCAGTGTGCCGTCGCACACGCCGCTGATGCGCGAAGCCGCCAACCGTCTGGCTGCGGTAATGAACGGACTGGCATGGCAGCAGCCAGCCCTGCCGGTGGTGCAGAACGTGGATGCACAGGTGCATGACGGCGTGGATGCCATCCGTCTGGCGCTGGTGCAGCAGCTGTACCAGCCGGTGCAGTGGACCGGCTGCGTGCAGGCACTGGCCGCGCGCGGTATCACCCGCGTGGCCGAATGCGGCCCGGGCAAGGTGCTGACCGGTCTGGTCAAGCGCATAGACAAGAACATCGAAGGGCGTCCGCTCGCCACCCCGGCAGACTTTGCCGGTGCGCTGGAAGAGTGGGCAAACTGAGCAACCGATTGCGGCACGGGCGCAGCCTGCGCCCGGTCATGATGGGCGCTGCGCGTGCGCGGTGCCATGCAAACAAGGAATTGAAATGAGCAAGCCATTGCAGGGTGAAATCGCGCTGGTCACCGGCGCAAGCCGCGGTATCGGTGCCGCCATTGCCGACGAGCTGGCCGCGTTGGGCGCGACCGTCATCGGCACCGCCACCACCGAATCCGGCGCCACCGCCATCGGTACGCGTCTTGCAGCACAGGGCGGCCACGGCCGCGCCCTGAATGTGACCGAGCCGGGCGCGGTGGATGCGCTGATCGACGCGGTAAGCAAGGAATTCGGGGCCATCAGCATCCTGGTCAACAATGCCGGTATCACCCGCGACAACCTGCTGATGCGCATGAAGGACGAGGACTGGCAGGCCATTCTCGACACCAACCTGACTAGCGTCTACCGCACCTCCAAGGCGGTGATGCGCGGCATGATGAAGGCGCGCAAGGGCCGCATCATCAACATCGCCTCGGTCATCGGCGTCACCGGCAATGCTGGCCAGGCCAACTATGCCGCCGCCAAGGCTGGCATCATTGCCTTCTCCAAGTCGCTGGCCAAGGAAATCGGCAGCCGCGGCGTAACCGTCAACGTGGTCGCACCGGGCTTCATTGACACGGACATGACCAAGGATCTGCCCGAGGACGCCAAGGCGGCGATGCTCGGCCAGGTCGCGCTGGGCCGCCTCGGCGAGCCCGCAGACATCGCAAAAGCGGTGGCGTTCCTGGCCGGTCCGTCGGCCAGTTACATCACCGGCGAAACCCTTCACGTGAACGGCGGTTTGTACATGCCGTAAGCGTGGCGTGCAGGGAATGCACCCAAGTGGTTGATTGTCGTTGCTTTTTTGTTCAGAAACACTGCCGCGACGGTTTCCACTACACTATCCCACGGCCAGCCCTGGGGGCTGGCGTCTTTTGAACCACTACTCCATCTGGAGCGATATCCTAATGAGCACCATCGAAGAACGCGTCAAGAAGATTGTTATTGAGCAGCTTGGCGTCAAGGAAGAAGAAGTCACCACCAGCGCATCGTTCGTCGATGACCTGGGTGCAGACTCGCTTGACACCGTTGAGCTGGTGATGGCGCTGGAAGAAGAGTTCGAGTGCGAAATCCCGGACGAAGAAGCCGAGAAGATCGGTACCGTCCAGGCTGCCATCGACTACGTCAAGGCACACGTCAAGGCCTGATCCAGGTCTGACAAGGCGCGGCTGGCAAGCATGTCGACCGCGTTGCAAACCCATGGGGCCGCTGATGCGGCCCTGTGCTTTTAAGCTTCAATCTCCCCGCGTGCGGGGCCAGGAGAATCCGCAATGAGTCGTCGCGTAGTTGTTACCGGCATGGGCATGGTGTCGCCGCTGGGCAATGATCTGGCCAGCAGTTGGGAAGGCATCATCAATGGCCGCTCGGGCATTGGCCCGCTGACGAATGTCATTGATGGCTACCTGGAGCGCTTCACCACCAAAATTGCAGGTGAGGTAAGGGACTTCGACATCACCGCCGACAACCCCTTGTTCGGCAAGTATCGGGTCAGTGGCAAGGATGCCAAGAAGATGGACCCGTTCATCCATTACGGCCTGGGTGCCGCCTTCATGGCGCTGCACGACTCGGGCCTGGAAATCACCGACGCCAACGCTGAGCGCATTGGCGCCATCGTCGGTGCCGGTATCGGCGGCCTGCTCGGCATCGAAGAGCAGACCATCGATTTCCACGAAGGCAAGAAGATCTCGCCGTTCTACGTGCCCAAGACCATCATCAACATGTTGCCGGGCCAGCTGAGCATCATCGCCGGGCTGAAGGGCCCGTCGTTCTCGGCTGTTTCCGCCTGCGCCACGTCCAACCATTCCATCGGTACGGCGATGCGCATGATTCAGTACGGCGACGCCGACGTGATGGTCGCCGGTGGCGCCGAGCGTGGCTCCTCGCCGACCGCACTGGGCGGCTTCTGTGCGATGAAGGCCATGTCCACCCGCAACGACGATCCGACCAAGGCCTCGCGTCCGTGGGACCAGGGCCGTGACGGCTTCGTGCTGGGCGACGGTGCCGGCATCCTGATCCTGGAAGAGTACGAACACGCCAAGGCACGCGGTGCGAAGATCTACTGCGAGCTGGCCGGCTTCGGCGCAAGCTCCGACGCGTACCACATGACCGCACCGAGCGAGAACGGCGAAGGCGCCGCCCGCTGCATGGTCGCGGCGATGAAGGACGCAGGCGTCACCCCGGAACAGGTGGGCTATCTCAACGCACACGGCACCTCGACGCCGCTGGGCGACCTGGGTGAGACCATGGCGATGAAGACCGCCTTCGGCGCGCACGCCTACAAGATGCTGGTCAGCTCGACCAAGTCGATGACCGGCCACCTGTTGGGTGCAGCGGGCGGCGTGGAAGCGATCTTCTCGGTGATGGCGCTGAACACCGGCATCATCCCGCCGACGATCAACCTGGAAAACCCGAGCGAAGGCTGCGACCTGGACTACGTACCGAACGTAGCCCGCAAGGCCGACGTGGACGTGGTGATGTCGAACGGCTTCGGCTTCGGCGGCACCAACGGCACGCTGGTGTTCAAGCGGATCTAACGCGGTTTTGGAGCGATGCTTGAAGCTCCTGCCCGTTTTTTTGCTTGAAGCTCCTGTTCGTCGCTTTGCTCGAAGCTGTTGCTTGAAGCTTGTGCTTGTCGCTTGGCTTGAAGCTCCCGCTCGTCGCTTTGCTTGAAGCTGCTGCTTGTTGCTTTGCTTGAAGCTTTGGGCTGTAGCTTTGCTCAACGCTTTGCTCAAAGCCCCTCTCCCGCAAGCGGGAGAGGGGTTGGGGTGAGGGCAGCTTTAAAGCTCCAAAAGCTTCAATAGCTTTAAAAGCTCCCCTCATCCGCCCTTCGGGCACCTTCTCCCGCAGGCGGGAGAAGGGAACAGCCTGCATTTCTGACATTTTGGGCCCACGATGCACATCCTCCCCCTGCACGCCGACACCGACCTGCTGGCGCTGCATCGGCTCGCACCGCATCGCTATCCGGTCCTGCTTGAATCCACCGCCGCCGGCAAGCTCGGCCAGTGGGACATGCTGCTGATCGCCAACGGCAGCCAACTCCTGCTCAACCCCGACGGTAGCCTGCAGCGCGAAGACGGCACCCCAGTCGAAGGCGACTTCCTCTCCGCACTCGACCGCGACTGGCAGTCCCTGCGCCAAGCCCGCAACCCGATGGAAGCGGACATCCCGTTCCGTGGCGGCTGGGCATTGCTGCTCGATTATGAACTCGCGCAACAAGTCGAACCGATCCTGCAGCTGCCACAGCGCAGCGACGGCTTGCCAACCGCAATCGCACTACGCTGCCCGGCAGCGGTGCTGCGCGAGCGCGACAGCGGCCGCTGCATCGCCATCGCCGAAGACGACGCAGCAGACCTGCTCAGCCAGCTCCAGCACGATCAGGACGAAGCCGCACAGCTATCGCCCTTGCCGCAATGGAATGGCCCCAGCGCCATCAACGAAGACGCAGGCGAGCGCTTCACCGATGGCGTGCACAAGGTCATCGACTACCTGCATGCCGGTGACGTCTTCCAGGTAAACCTGTCGCGCCGCTGGCAAGCCCAGTTCGACGCGCCGCTCGCACCCGAAGCGCTGTACGCACGCCTGCGCACCGCAAACCCCGCGCCGTTCGCCGGCCTGTTCACTGCCGCCGGCCGCGCCGTGGTCAGTTCCTCGCCGGAGCGCCTGGTCTCGATCAGCGGTGATGTGGTGCAGACCCGCCCGATTGCCGGCACCCGTCCGCGCTTCGCAGGCGACGACGATGCCGCCCGCATCCTGGAACTGGTCGGCCATCCCAAGGAACGCGCCGAGCACGTGATGCTGATCGACCTGGAGCGCAACGATCTGGGCCGCATCGCTGCGCCCGGCAGCGTCGAGGTCGATGAACTGATGATCGTGGAGAGCTACGCCCACGTGCACCACATCGTCAGCAACGTGCGCGCGCGCCTGCGCCCGGAAGTCACCCCGGGCGAAGTGATTGCCGCCACGTTCCCCGGCGGCACCATCACCGGCTGCCCCAAGGTGCGTTGCATGGAGATCATCGCCGAGCTGGAACAGACCGCCCGCGGTGCCTATACCGGTGCCTTCGGCTGGCTGAACCGCGACGGCGACATGGACCTGAACATCCTGATCCGCACCGCGGAAGTGCAGGGCAGCACCGCCAGCTTCCGTACCGGTGCCGGCATCGTGGTGGATTCGGTGGCCGATAAGGAATTGGACGAAACCCGGGCCAAGGCGCGCGGGCTATTGCGTGCGCTCGATCCACAATGATGAACGCCGTTTTGGCTGGCGTTGCCGCCAGCGCGGTATCCTGCGCATCCACTATTTGAAGACGGGGTGACCATGGCGGGTGCCAAGCGCGGATGTCTGTTGGTGCTGGCGGTGTTGTTGCTGCTGGTCGCCTTGGCAGGCGCAGGTGCGGCCTGGTTGTGGCAGCGGCAGGGCAGCTTTGCCGATGCGCCGCTGACCCCGTCCGAGCAGAGCGTCAGCATCGCCTCCGGTGATTCGCTCAACAGCGTGCTGCGCAAGCTGCGCGCGGCCGGCGTCGACGAAGGTGACGACCTGCAATGGCAGCTGCTGGCCCGCCAGCTCGACGCCGCCGGCAAGCTGAAGATCGGCGAATACGCCCTCGACCCGGCACTCACGCCGCGCCAGCTGCTGTTGAACATGCGCCAGGGCAAGGTGTTGCAATACCGCGTCACCATCGTCGAAGGCTGGAACATCCGCCAGCTGCGTGCCGCCTTGGCGCGCGCACAGCCGCTGCAGCATGAAACCACCGACCTGTCCGACACCGAGCTGATGGCCAAGCTCGGCTTCGCCGACCAGCACCCGGAAGGCCGCTTCCTGCCGGAAACCTATATCTACCAGCGCGGTGACAGCGACGTGGACGTGCTCAAGCGCGCCCATGCTGCGATGGAGAAGGAGCTGGCCGCTGCTTGGGCCGAGCGCAGTGACGATCTGCCGCTGAAGTCGCCCTACGAGCTGCTGATCTTGGCCTCGATCATCGAGAAGGAAACCGGCCTGGCCAGCGAGCGTCCGCAGATTGCCGGCGTGTTCGCGCGCCGCCTGAAGATGGGCATGCGCCTGCAGACCGACCCGACCGTGATCTACGGCATCGGCAGCGCCTACGACGGCAATATTCGCAAGGTACACCTGACCACCGACACGCCGTACAACACCTATACCCGCGCCGGCCTCACGCCGACGCCGATCGCCATGCCAGGCCGCGACGCGCTGCATGCCGCCGCCAAACCGGCACCGGGCGATGCGCTGTATTTCGTCGCGGTCGGTGATGGCAGCGGCGCGCACGTGTTCTCCGCCTCCTACACCGATCACAACAGCGCCGTGGCCGAGTACCTGAAGCGCCTGCGCGCCAAGCGCAGCGAGGCGGCGCAATGAGCGGCATGACCCGAATGATGTACAGGATGTCCCGATGAGCGAAGCACTGGCCCCTTGGCAGCAGCGCGTCTATGACCAGACCGTGGCTGCGCTGGACGTGGGCCGGCTCGGCCATGGCTTGTTGCTGTGCGGCCCGGCCGGCATGGGCAAGCGCGCGGTGGCGATGCGGCTGGCCGCGCATGTGCTCAACCACGGCGAGGATGCGGCGGCACGCCAGCGCAACGCGCAGTTGATCGCCGCAGGCACCCACCCGGACCTGCAGTTCACCAGCTTCATCCCCAACAAGACCGGCGACAAGCTGCGCACCGAGATCGTCATCGAACAGGTGCGTGAGATCTCGCAGAAGCTGGCGTTGACCCCGCATTACGGCGTGGCCCAGGTGGTCATCGTCGATCCGGCCGATGCCATCAACCGCGCGGCCTGCAATGCCCTGCTGAAGACGCTGGAAGAGCCGTCGCCGGGCCGTTACCTGTGGCTGCTCAGCGCCGACCCGGCGCGCCTGCCGCAGACCATCCGCAGCCGCTGCCAGCGGCTGGAGTTCCGCATGCCGCCGCGTGAGGAAGCCATGGCCTGGCTGCAGTCGCGTGGCTATACCGAAGGCGTGGCGCGTGAAGCGCTGGACGCCACCCGCGGCCACCCGGCATTGGCCGACCAATGGCTGCAAGGCGAGGGCATGGCCCTGCGCCGGCAGGTTGCCAGCGAGCTGGAGCAGCTGCTGGCCGGCAAGCTGGGCAGCGTCGAGCTGGCCCAGCGCTGGACCGGCGACGATAACGCTGACCTGCGCCTGCGGCATGCCGCCGACCTGGCACTGAAGAAAGCGGCCGACGGCTTGACCGATCCGGCCCGATTGAACAAGCTGGCCGCCTGGTTTGATGCCGCCAATCGCACCCGCGACCTGCTGCGCACCACCATCCGCGCCGACCTGGCCGTGGTGGAGCTGCTGCTGGCATGGGGCGCGGCCAACCAAGTGCAATCCAAGGGGACAAATCGATGAGTGCGACGAACGCCCGCCAGGGCATCCTTTCGCTGGCGGTAAAGGACAAGGCGGCGCTGTACGGCGCCTACATGCCGTTCGTGAAGAACGGTGGCGTCTTCGTACCCACCCCCAAGCGCTACTTCCTCGGCGACGAGGTGTTCCTGCTGCTGACCCTGCCGGACTCCAGCGAGCGCCTGCCGGTGGCCGGCAAGGTGGTCTGGGTCACCCCGCTGGGCGCGCAGGGCAACCGCCAGGCCGGCATCGGTGTGCAGCTGGCCGACGGCGTCGACGGCGAGGCCATCCGCAACAAGATCGAGACCCTGCTGGCCGGCACATCCAGCTCGGACAAGCCCACGCAGACGATGTGAAATCGTGTGAAGAAAGATGTTGACGTGCTCGCTCAGCCCCCTATAATGAGCGGCTCGCAACACGGGCGGTTAGCTCAGCGGTAGAGCATTGCCTTCACACGGCAAGGGTCACAGGTTCGATCCCTGTACCGCCCACCAAGCGAATCACAGACTTAGGCCACCTTCACGGGTGGCTTTCGTCGTTTTACGGGTACTGATCCGCTTAAAGCGGGCACTTACCATGTGATCGTCTGGTAAGTAATGGCGCAAGCACCAGCCGGGCGCCCTTTATCTGGCACGTGTAGTCAATCGCTATTTCCTTCAATCATCGTTACAGCCAGTCGCAACTGCGTGCCACCTACTGGGATATCCTCTTTGATTGAAGATGGAGCTTAGGGGACGAAGGGATGGCGAAGGCGCCAAGTTCACAAGACTACGAAGCCGCGTTAGCTGCGATCGCAGAGCCTAAGATATGGGTCTCAGCCCGTGCGATTGCTTGGGAGTCCAATGGAAATCAATTGCCAGGCTACAAGCTTCGTGCCCCACTTGCTTTTGCTAAGCATCCATCTATTCAGATAGAAGGATTGTTTATCGATGCCTACTACAAGGATTCGACGATTCCCGGCGTTCCTCCGAAGCTTTCCATAGTGTTGATGCATCGGAACACTCGCGTGCTTGCGATTGACACAAATGGCCCCAGCACCCATTTCAATAGTGTCGGGATTGGTTTGCCGTATCACATGCAGCGCATCGATCACCCTCATTTGCATTTGGTTGCCAGAGATGCGCTTGAAGGCTACGCGGAACCACTTGTAGTGGACAGCTCAGCTGGGCACTGGAATGATTTTATGCAACGTGCAAGCATCACCGAACATCCCAATTTCCGCGCTCCCGCCGGCCAAATGGCAATGCCGATATGAATCATGACGCCATCGCTAAAGCACTCTGTGGTCGATACACAAGATTGAGCGACGCCAGTGCGTACATTGAGTCAAACCTTGCTAGTCATGAAGACGGTGGCCTCTTGGGCGCTTATGTCATAGACGCTGGGGAAGGTCGCTACCTACTCACAGACGACGGCGATACCACATTTCGGGCGATGACTGCGGGAGCTGATATCACCCCTGCGAGGCTAAAACGCTACAAGAAATTGGCTGAACTCCAAGGGTTGACCCTGGGCAACAACGGTGCGCTCACCGCAAGCTGTGATGCAAAGCACCTCCCCTATGTCCTCGCAAATTTCATCAATGCAGCGGGTGAGATTTCTGCATTGAGCGTTGCGCATAGACCGAAGGATGCGGAGAGATTTGAGGCAATCGTGGCATCCGGCCTCAAAGCCACGTATCCGAAAAGCATCATTAGAAGGCCGAAATACAACGGCATTAGCGGGCATCAAATCTCCTTTCCATTCGGCCTGCGAATCGCTCGGTCGAATGATGCGGTAATCCAACCTATTGCATCATCTGCGGGGAAGCTTCTTGCACACAGCGTTTATGAGGCTGGCGGCAAGTTTAAGGACGTGCGTGGCGCTCATTCCGATTTGCGGTTGATTGCCGTTTTGGAAAATTCAGACGGCATCGATTGGGCTCGCAAATATTTTTCGGACATGGCGGATGTAGTTGTTTACTCGGGTGGCCCTCTGCAGTTGGTGGCCTGATATGGCTAACAGCGACCCCGTGATGAAGCGGGGCCGCATTCTTACGCTGATGTTGTGGGAGTGCAACGTTGATCAAGATTGGCGGTAGATGAGGGAAAATAGAAGCCAATCGAGAGCCGGGGTTTTGTTGGCAGAAACGCTTGTATTGAGGTCTGATGGCTACCTGCTTCATTCAGGGCAACGAGTTCGTGAAGACCCCCGGCAAAATGATCGCCATCTCAATCAAGAAGATCCTGCTGCCAGAGATCCGCCGGCTCGGGTTCGACGGTAAAGGCATTGCAAACTTCGTTCGTTCCAATGACGCTCACCGCGACTTCCTGTCGATCCAGTACTGGACGTATGGCGGTAGCTTCATCCTGGAGTTCAGCCGCGTTCCGGCGAGCTGGGTTGACCCTGACTCTGGGGAAGTACCGAAGCGGGTGTTCGAGACGGATCCGCTGCTTAGAAAGCGCTTGATCGATACAGAGCAGTACAAGGACTTTCGCGGCTTTTCGTTCAAGGCGTTCGGCAGCGAGCAGAGCCAATACGCCCAGTTGGCGGCATCGGTTGTTGCGCTGTTGCCGCAGGTTGAGGCTTGGCTGGAGAACGGAATTGAAGGGCCTAATATTTACTGAAAGACGGCCGCGCCCGTCTGTTCCGTTGGGGCTGTGCTGCTTGAAATCTACTGGGTGCTTCAGCCCGTCATGTACGTTGTGTAGCCCGGGTAAGAGCAGCGTACCCGGGAGTTTGGAGTTTCCTGGTGTTTCAGGCTGCTCGCGGACGGCCCCGGGTGCGCTTTGCTTACCCGGGCTACCGAAGCCGTCCTTGAGCCCGCGCGCACGTGACGGTTGCGGACGCACCCGGGTGTTGTGAGTGGTGCTGTCGCGGCAATACTCTCGGAGTACCAATAACGCCACTGCGCGGCAGCCAGCAAGCAATAGCGGCTACCCGCAGTTTGGCTATAGATTCACCGAGCCGGTGTCACTGAGTGCTTCGTGATTGCCGGTGGTGGCGACCGTGGCGAAGAACACCAGTTTGGTCAGCAGGTTTCCAGGGCCGTCCCAATAGTCGGCATGCTGCGCGTCGATGCGAATCAGGCAGACGCGTGGATCGTCTTTCCCACCCTTGAAGAAGGCATTCATCGGGGCGGACCATAGGCGCGCGATCTGTGCGCGGTCCTGGCTGATGCTGCCGCGGCCGGTTACCGAGATGAAGTGATTGTCGCCCTCATGCATGAAGGAGACGTTTGCCTCGGGATTGGTTTGGATGTCGTGCACCGCGGCGTTGTCTATTTCCGTGGCGAACCAGAAGCCGCCATCGAAGTCGTCACCCAATGGCGTCATCGGGCGAGAATGCATGCTGCCGTCCGCGGCGCGGGTGGTGAGCATTGCGGTGCCGAACTTCTTGATGAGTTTGACCAGTTGTTCGTGTTGTTCAGCCTGATTCTTGTCGTTCATGTCCTGTCCTCCGTAGTGTGGCGCCAGCCTGGGGGCAGCGATGTATCAACGGCGAGAAGGTATGTGCATGCGACGACAACGTCTGCCGAGATCGGAATCACGATCTTGTGTTCAAAGGGTGCTGCCATATGCGCTGATGCCTGGTCATGGAGCTGAAGCCGGCAGGCGATGGTTGTCTACGTCGGCGTATAGCGCTTGGCTCACGGATGGCCAACAAATGGTGTGACAGCCTGAAATCCCCTCAATCTGCGGAGAAACCCATGACCACCAGTGCCGAGATCATGGAGCTTGAGGTTGCGTTCTGGCAGACCATGCTGGACCAGCAACCAGCCAAGGCTGCCGCGCTGCTGACCGACAAGGCGGCGATGGTTGCCATGTACGGCATCCATCACTTCAGTCCCGCTGATTACATAAAGATGGCTGAGGAAGGACCTGCACGTGTCACAGGTTTTTCGTTCTCCGACGAGCAGGTGTTTTTCCCCGTCGACAATGTGGCCATTGCTACCTACAAGGTCAGGCAGAGCTTCGAGGTTGATGGCAAGCCGCAGGAGATGACCTGTTTTGACAGCACCACCTGGGTCAGGCGGGACGGCAAGTGGCTGGCGGCTGCCCATACCGAGACGCCTGTGCAGCAGGCCTAGTTTGTTTAGTTGCAGATGCGGGCGGGCTTGATCGGCTGCCGTTCGGCGGGTTGCCTGTGGGAGCGGGGGGGGGGGGGGGGAGGGGGCGGGGGTGGGGGCGGGGGGGGGGGGGGGGTCGCCGGGGCGGGGGGGCGGGGCGGGGGGGGG
>NZ_JBRRCU010000100.1:0-11685 GCF_056759195.1 Stenotrophomonas sp. STEN083
CCTACACGTGCTTCTGGGCACCGCGACGTAACGGGCTGCCGCACTCCGCTCTCAACCACAATCTACTCGGCTGGCAGACACACGCGGCGTCAGCCGCGAAGCCGGCAATGCTGCAATCTCTGGCACTCCCGCAACCTCATGGTCTACAGGCTTCGCGGCTGACGTCGCTCCTACAACTGCTGGTTGGTTGCGGGCGAAGCCCCTGCCGAGCATGGCTCGGCACTACCGGTTGCTGCGCACCGCGATAGCGATTTGCGCTTCGGCAGATTGCTAGATCACCCGCAGGGTGATCGCCTTCAACACCGCGCGGGTACGGTCGCGGGTGTCGAGCTTGTCGAGGATGGTCGACACGTAGTTCTTCACCGTGCCTTCGGCCAGGAACAGGCTGCCGGCGATCTCGCGGTTGCTGTAGCCACCGGCCATCAGCCGCAATACCGCGACTTCCTTCTGGCTGAACAACTCCTTCGGCGCATCGTCGGCGTGGTAGCGATAGCGCTGCCGTACCGCATCGGTACTTACCGGCTGCAACAAGGTCTGCCCGGCGATGGCGCGGCCGATGGCGTCATGCAGGTCTTCCGGTGCTGCATCCTTCAGCAGGAAACCCTGCGCACCGGCTTCGGTGGCACGCAGCAGCAGGTCGCTTTCGTCGAAGGTGGTCAGGAACACGCACGGCGTTTGATCGCCGCGCTCGCGCAGGGCTTTCAAGGCCTGGATGCCGTCCATGCCCGGCATGCGGATGTCCGACAGGATCAGCTGCACCGGCTGCTGCGCGATCTGTTCGAGCAGGGCGTCACCACTGTCGGCCTCGAACACGATGGTGATGCCGAGCTGCTGCAACAGGGCGCGCAGGCCGGCGCGGATCAGGGCCTGGTCATCGACCAGGGCAATACGGGGGGAATCGTTCATGCCGGTAATTCCACACGAATCTGCAGGGCACCGGAAGCAGCACGTTGCAGCTGCAGGCTGCCGCCTTGTTCGTCCACGCGTTCGCGCATGCCGGTCAGGCCATTGCCGGCGCGTGGCTCGCCGCGCAACTGGCCATCGTCTTCCATCGCCAGCAGCAAGCGTCCGTCACGGCGTTGCAGGGCAACCTGCAGCACCTTGGCATCGCTGTGGCGGGCACTGTTGGTGAGCGCCTCCTGCACGCAGCGCAGCAGGGTTTCGGCCTTGGCGGTATCGCTGACCTGCACGTCGGCATCCAACTGCAGCTGCAGGCGCGGACGTGGCAACGGGGCAGCCAATGCGTGCAGCGCGGTGTCCATGTCGAGCTGGCCGCTGTCGCGCAGGCAATGCACCACGGCGCGGATATCGCCCAGCAGCTCGGCGGACAGCTGTTCGCACAGGGCCAGCTCAGGCGCGGCGTCCGTGCGGCCGGCAAGCGCGCGCAGGTGCAACCTCAGCGCCGTCAGCTTGTGCCCGGCCACATCGTGCAGTTCACGCGACAGCCGCAGCCGCTCCATGTCGCGCGATCTCTCGGCGAGCAGGGCGCGGGTAGCCAGCAGATCGGCATTTACCAGCGCCAGCCGGTCGCGCGCCTGTTCGGCGCTGCTGGCGTAGTGTGTGGTGAGCATGGCGAAAGCCTGGAAGCCGGCGAAGATCAACACCACCGCGGCCGGGTGACTGTGCACCTCGCGCAGCACCAGGTACATGCCCAGGTTGACCAGCAGCATCACCACCAGCGTGATGCGCAGAGGCCAACTCATCGCCACCTGCGCGGCCAGCATCACCAGCAGGGCGGGCGCCACACCGCTGCTGGCGGCCAGGCGGATCACCGCCAGTGCTGCCAAGGCTTCGATCAGCAGCGCCACGTTGCGCCGTGGCGAGGGCCGCTCATAGCTGGCGGCAAACAGAAAGGCGACGAGGAACAGCAAAGCGCTGCCCCAGCGCAGGGCGAGTTGCTCGGCGGAGCCATAGGGCAGGGTGGCCGCTACCGCCAGCCAGGTCAGCAGGCCGGCGAGGTTGAGCGGGTGCAGCAGCCTGTGCCAGCGCGAACGGGGAGTGATTTCCATGCACGCATGCTGGTGGGCGCAGGCCTCAGCGGCAAGGGGGGCGGAGCAGAAAGTGACTTCCGGCAGGGTCGAGCAATGACTGCCGCGACTGCCGTGCGAGCGCCCGAAAACGCACGCTGTGCACAGGCCATCGCATTCGCCGGCCATCACTGAAGAGATCGCTGTCATGCCCGGATATTCCCTGATCGTCGCGCTGCATGTGCTGGCTGGCGTGGTCGCCTTGGTCGGCTTCTGGTCGGCGGCGTTCATGAAGAAAGGCTCGCCGCGGCATCGCGCGCTGGGCAAGGTGTATCTGATGGCGATGGCGGTGATCGTGGTTACCGCGCTGCCGATCACCATCCAGTTCGCCTTCTTCCGTCAGCAGCCGCTGTCAGCCCTGTTCCTCGCCTATTTGATGGCGATCACCGGCAACGCGACCTGGTTGGCGTGGCGCGCAGTTACCGACAAGCGCGACTGGAAGCAGCTGGTGTCGCGGCCGGGCTGGCATCTGGCGCTGTGGCCGATGGTGATCCTGGCGCTGGTGGTTGTCGGCACCGGCATCCAGCACCGTCAGCCCCTGTTCCTGGGCTTCTCGTCGATTGGTCTGTGGGTGGGCTGGCGCATGCTGAAGTTCGCCCGCCGTGGCCCGTCGCGTCCGGACTGGGCGTTCCGTCAGCACTATCAGTCGATCCTGGGTGCGGGCATTGCTACCCACGTGGCGTTCCTCGGTATCGGCATGCGCCCGGTTTGGCAGTGGCTGCTTGCGCACACCACCGTGCCGGCGTTGTTGATCGAGCTGTTCCCGTGGGCGGCACCGTTGCTGGTGGCGGTATTGGTCGGCGTCTACCTGGACCGCAAGTACGGGGGGCGGCGGGTGGCCAGGGCGGCGCAGTGAGTCGCGGGAGTTGGTAGCCCCGGGTGCGTTTCGCTTGCCCGGGCTAGCTGGGACGCAGACGAAGAAGCCGCCCTTGGGCGGCTTCTTCCATTGCAGCGATGTGCGCTGGCTCAGACGTCGCCGCCGTCGGCCCAGCCTTCGCCGTTGCCGCGCTGGAATACCGTGTCACCGGCCTGCACATCTCCCGCCGGCAGATGTTCGGCATCGGCAAGACGCGCGTAGATCGGGGTGAAGTCAGGCTCGGTCGCGGCCATCAGCTGTTCGAAACCGTCGATGACGAAATAGCTCTTCTGGAAGGTGTCGATGCGGTAGCGGGTGCGCATGATCCGCTCCAGATCAAAGCCGATCCGGTTCGGTGCGGCCGACTCCAGCGAGTACAGCGACTCACCCTTGGACGAGACGATGCCGGCGCCGTAGATGCGCAGGCCGTCGGCGGTATTGATCAGGCCGAATTCCACCGTATACCAGTACAGGCGGGTCAGGTTCTGCAGCGCGTCCGGGCCGATCGCATGCGCCTTGACGCCGCCACGGCCGTAGGCGGCCATGTAGTCGGCGAACACCGGGTTCATCAGCAGCGGCACATGCCCGAACAGGTCGTGGAACAGGTCGGGCTCGGCGATGTAGTCGATCTGGTCCGGGCGGCGAATCCACCAGGTCACCGGGAAGCGGCGGTTGGCCAGGTGGTCGAAGAAATCGAGTTCAGGCAGCAGGCCTTCCACCCCGACCAGGGTCCAGCCGGTGGCCGCGCCCAGCACTTCATTGAGCTGGTCGAAGCGCGGGATCATGTGCTCGCTCATGCCCATCTCGTCCTGGGCATCGAGGAATTCCTGGCAGGCACGGCCGACCAGCAGCTCGCGCTGGCGCTGGTACAGGGTGCTCCAGGTGGCATGGTCGTCGGCGCTGTAGCCGTCCCAGGGCTGCTCCACCACGGCGGTGGTATAGACCGGCACGTAACCCTTGTCGGTCTGCTGGTGTTCGACGCGGCGCGGGTTGGCTTCCATGGCGGCAGCTCCTGAAGGGAATAGATAACCGCATGGTAGGAAGCCTGCCGCGCAACAGGTGTGCGTAATTGCGCTGTCAGCCGGTTATGACGCAATATTGTTGCGTCCATTCAATGGTGCGGAGCAACAAAGATGGCGTCGGTGAATCTTGATCGCACGGATCTGCGGCTTCTGGTCGAAATCCAGCAGCATGGCCGCGCCACCAACGCCGAGCTCGCGGCGCGGGTGAATCTCTCGCCATCGGCCTGCCTGCGGCGGGTCCAGCGACTGGAAGCGGAGGGGGTGATCGCCGGTTATGGCGCACGGCTGGAGCCACGTGCGATCGGGCTGGGCCTGCAGGCCTTCGTGCGGGTGCAGCTGTCCAAGCACGGCCAGGCGGCGATAGATCACTTCGTGCAGGCGGTGCAGCTGTGGGACGAAGTGGTGGCCTGCCATGCGCTGACCGGTGACATGGACTATCTGCTGCAGGTCTACGTACGCGACCTGGACCACTTCTCGGAATTCCTGCTCGACAAGCTGCTCAACGCGGCTGGTGTTGCCGACGTCAATTCCAGTTTCGTGCTGCGCACGGTGAAGGAGTTCCGCGCCCTGCCGCTGTCGCAGCTGGGGCGGTAAAGAAGCGCCGGCGCTGCAGCTTGAAGCCCCTCTCCCGCACGCGGGAGAGGGGTTGGGGTGAGGGTGCTTCTGCTGTTGAGCTCTTGATCTGAAGGTCTATCAGCTTCGCGGCTTACGCCGCTCCTACAAAAGCTGCAGCCACGATGTCCTGCCGTTGATCGTCAACGCGCCGGCGCGCTGCAGTTCTTCTCGACACCACGCAGCTTTTCGATGCGGCTGCGGCTGTCCTGGCAACGCTGATGTGCTTCGGCCTGCACGGCGGCAGCGCGGGCATCGGCATTGCGCGCGGTGGCAACACGCGCCTGCTGCAGGCGGGCAATGCCGGCACGGATCTGCGGCATCGCCGCCATCGCGGCCTTCTCGCCTTCGAGGATGGCGCGGCCACGCTGCTCGAAATCGGCCGCGCCGATGTCCAGCACCGCCGGGCGGATCACCACGTCGGCGCGTGCCAGTTCCTGCTCACCCAGGCGCTGGCCCATGATGGTGATGGACTGGCCCACCGCACCCAGCAGGCCGGTCGGGCGCTGGCCGGTGGCGCGGCTGGAGATGTCCACCGCGATAACGAACTCGGCCCCCAGCTGCCTGGCCGCATCCACTGGCACCGGGCTGACCACGCCGCCGTCGACATAACTCTTGCCACCGATGATCACCGGCTCGAACACACCGGGAATGGAGCTGGAAGCCCGCACCGCCTGGCCGACATTGCCGCGCACGAATACCGCGCGTTCACCGGTCTCCAGCTGCGTGGCAACGGCGGCGAACGGCTTCTCAAGTTGCTCGGCGCGCTTGTTGCCGACCTGCGCGTTGACGTAGTCCTGCAGCTTCTGGCCTTGCACCAGGCCGCCGGAGAACAGGCGGATATCACGGATGCTGGCTTCATCCAGCGCGACGGCCTTCTGCTGCATCTGGAAGGCGTTCATGCCGCTGGCATACAGGGCACCGACCACGCTGCCGGCGCTGGTGCCGGACACCACTACCGGCTCGAAGCCATTGGCTTCCAGCATCTTGATCACGCCGATATGGGCGAAGCCCTTGGCCGCGCCACCGCCCAGCGCCACACCGATCTTGACCGGCTTTACCGGCGTGGTCGGCTGCACCGCAGCCGGCGGAGTGGGCTTGGTGTTCTCGCCGCCGCAGGCTGCCAGCAGGCCGAACAAGGAGAGGGACAGCAGCAGTCGAGCGTTGCGCGCTTTCATGATGAACAGGGGGTATTGGAAAGGGCGCCAGCATAGCGCTTTGTATGGGCAAGGCCGCCAGCGGGCCATCGTGTGGTTTAGCTGCGGCTGTCATCCGCAGCCGGAACTAGCCCGCCGGGACGTTCACCGTTGGCGTCCAGAACAACGCGAGTATGCCAAGCGCGATCACTACCCAGAACAGCCCGCCCACTACCAGCCAGGCCCAGTTTGCTGCGATCAGTCGCGAATTCTCTGCCCCTGTTGGATCACCGCAGGCAAGGTTGGCCGCGCGTTGCGCCTGCACGAGTGCCATCGCGTTCACCGCCAGCAACAGCATGCCGATGCCGAAGCTGGGCAGAGCCGGCAGGAGGTTATCGGGGATGCGGCTGACGATGCGTCCGCCAATGGCTGAGATGACATAAGCGCCGGCCCACAGGCCCGGTGACCAAACGTAGCGCTTGCCTGCACGACGCAGCCGATGGTCGATTTCCTGGTTCAGGCTGTTGGCGAAGAAGATAGCGAAGATCGCGCGCGGCACTGGCCAGATATCCAGCTTCTTGTCGCGCTTGTGCCGGGCCCAGTGTTTCCAGAACCAATACAGCGAATAGAAACCGAGGGTGGCGACGTAAAGCAGCACCAGCTTGGTGATTGAAACCACATAGAACGGCGGCAAGGCCGACGGTTCCATGGTTTCCTGCGTCAGTGAGGCCTGTGGTGGTGCGTAAACATTGTCCTGCGCGTGCATGGCGTCCTGCCACCCCCTGAAAATGAATGCGGCGAGTATGGCGACGGCGCCAGGGAGCGACAAGCAGATACGTCTTCCATGCGTGGACGACGGGACGCTGCGTGCGTGCAATGGATGCGTGCATGATTCCGTAACCCGGCCTCTCCAGCCGGGTTACGGAAACCACGGCGACATCAGAACTTGTTGTCCCCATCCAGCAAGCGGCCCAGCCCACCCAGCACCGAGCCCTCACCGCGGCTCTGGCCACCGCCCTGCGGTGCGGCGGCAAACATGCGGCCAGCCAGGCGCGAGAACGGCAGCGACTGCAGCCACACCTTGCCCGGGCCCGTCAGGGTGGCCAGGAACACGCCTTCGCCACCGAAGAACATGCTCTTCAGGCCAGCGACGCGGCGCACGTCCATGTCCACGCCGCCGTGGTAAGCCACCACGCAGCCGGTATCCACGTCGATGCGCTCGCCCGCAGCCAGCTCACGCTCCACCACGCAGCCACCGGCGTGCACGAACACCCAGCCGTCGCCTTCGAGCTTCTGCATGATGAAGCCCTCGCCGCCGAACAGACCGGTCATCACCTTGCGCTGGAAGTGCACGCCGACCTGCACGCCGCGCGCGCCGGCCAGGAAGCTGTCCTTCTGGCAGATCAGCTTGCCGCCGTGCTGGTCCAGCTTCATCGGGATCACCGTGCCGGGATAGGGCGCGGCAAAGGCGACCTTGGCCTTGCCGTTGCCGGTATGGGTGAACACGGTGGCGAACAGGCTTTCACCGGTGATCACACGCTTGCCGGCCGACATCAGCTTGTCCATGAAGCCGCCGCCCTGGCCCTCGTGGCGGCCGTCACCGAACACGGTGTCCATCTGTACGGTTGAATCCTTGAACATCAGCGCGCCGGCCTCGGCAATCGCGCTTTCGCCCGGATCCAGTTCGATTTCCACGAACTGCATCTCATGCCCGATGATGCGGAAGTCGATATCGTCGGCACGGTTGCGGCTGCCACCTACCGGCGGCGGCATCGGCGGCGGGCCGGCCTGGCCGCCGAAGTCGGCGATCTCGGTCACCGCCTGCCAGCCCTGCATGCCCTCGCGCCAGGCCAATGCCTGGCGGCTACCCTGGGCAAAACGGCGCGCTGCCTCATCGTCCATCGGGCCGACGCGATCGGCCTGGCCGGGAATATGGAAATACCACTGGGTCATGACAAGGTGCCTGGGCGGGAAGTAAGTGCCAAGTCTATGCGGCGGACGGGCTTCACACCCCTGACAGGCGTCATGCCGCTGAATACCTGAACGATTGCGATACGAATGTTGTACTGCAACAATTCCATGCTAGGCGCAGTTCCCCATTCCTCCTCAACAGGCCCTTCTCCGCCATGTCCCCGACCCGTACCGTCCGCCGCCGCCTGCCGGCTGCGCATCCGCTGTTTGTCGCCGTTCTCGCCGTACTGCCACTCACCGCTGCCGCGCAGGATGCGACCCCGGCCCAGAAGCAAGCCGCCACGCTGGATGCGGTGAAGGTCACCGCCGCACGCAAGGTGGAGAACATCCAGGACGTGCCGGTGTCGATCAGCACCGTCAGCGGCGAGAAGCTCGACGCGCTGGCCTCCGGTGGTACCGACGTGCGTTACCTGTCCGGCCGCGTGCCCAGCCTGAACATCGAATCCTCGTTCGGTCGCGCCTTCCCGCGCTTCTACATCCGGGGCTACGGCAACACCGATTTCCGCCTCAACACCTCGCAGCCGGTCTCGCTGGTGTATGACGACATCGTGCAGGAAAACCCGATCCTGAAGGGCTTCCCGATCTTCGACGTGGATCAGGTGGAAGTGCTGCGCGGCCCGCAGGGCTCGCTGTTCGGCCGCAACACCCCGGCCGGCGTGGTCAAGTTCGACTCGGTGCGTCCGTCGCAGGAGTTCGAAGGCTACGGCAAGGTCGGCTACGGCAGCGACAACCTGTGGAATGTGGAAGCCGCCGTTGGCGGCGCACTGAGCGCGCGCTGGTCGGCACGTGTGTCGGCCCTGTACCAGCGCCGCGACGACTGGGTGAAGAACACCGGCACCGGCCCGAACGATGGTCTGGAAGGCTATGACGAATCGGCCGTGCGCGCGCAGTTCCTGTACGAAGGCGACAACTTCGAGGCGTTGCTGGGTGCGCACAAGCGCCACCTCAACGGCACCGCGCGCCTGTTCCGCGGCAACATCTTCAAGAAGGGCAGCAACGACTTCGTGCCCGGCTTCGACCCGGACAAGGTATCGATCGACGGCCTGAACCACTCCGAGCTCGACAGCAGCGGTGCCAATGCACGCCTGAGCTGGGACCTTGGCAACTACAAGCTGTCCTCGATCACCGGTTACGAGACCGTTGATACCTTCAGCGTCGGCGATATCGACGGCACCTCCGGCCCGTACTTCAACGAAGACGTACCGTTCGCCTCGGAAACCGCCGATGGCATTCCCAGCCACTCGCAGTGGACCCAGGAACTGCGTCTTGAATCGCAGAACGAAGGCCCGCTGAACTGGCAGACCGGCGTGTTCTATTTCAAGGAAGACTACGACGTCGACAGCGTCAGCTACGACACCACCAACGGCAGCAAGCAGGATGGCTTCCAGCGCATCAACCAGACCAACGATGCCTGGGCGGTATTTGGCGGCCTGAACTTCCAGGCCACCGACAAGCTGGAACTGCGCGCCGGCGTGCGTTACACCGTCGACAAGAAGGACCTGAAGGTCAAGGATTACTGGAATACCGGCTACGCGCCGTGCGTGTTGTCCGGCAAGTGCGACCTCGCTGGCCTGCTCGCCGCGCAGCAGGCGGCCTATGCCAAGGGCGACGCTGTCGATCCCTATCTGTCGGCCTCGACCAAGGACAAGAAGTTCAACTGGGACTTCTCGGCCACCTACGCCGTCAATGACACCGTCAACGTTTACGGCCGCGTCGCCACCGGTTTCCGTGGCAGCTCGATCCAGTCGGCGGGTGCGTTCAACAACAAGACCGTCGCCGATCCGGAAACCGTGCTGTCCTTCGAAGCCGGCGTAAAGGCGGACTTCTGGGACAACCGTGCGCGCCTGAACGCCAGCATCTATCACTACCGGGTCAAGGACCAGCAGCTGACCGCCGTGGGTGGTGTTGATGGCAACGCCAACATCCTGCTCAATGCCGACAAGAGCGTGGGCCAGGGCTTCGAGTTGGATCTGCAGGCCTACCTGACCGACAACCTGCTGGTCACCTTGGGCAGCGGCTACAACCATACCGAGATCAAGGATTCGGATCTGGACGTGGCGCCGTGCTTCTCCTGCGAAGTGACCGACCCGGTCATCAACGGCAAGGCGCGGATCAACGGCAACCCGCTGCCGCAGGCGCCGGAGTGGACCCACAACATGACCGCGCGCTGGTCGCTACCGCTTGCTGATGGCACCCAGCTCTACGTGTTCACCGACTGGGTCTATCGCAGCGAAGTGAACTTCTTCCTGTATGAGTCCAAGGAGTTCACCGGCAAGTCGCTGCTGGAAGGCGGCTTGCGTGTGGGTTACCAGTGGAATGACGGTGATTACGACGTGGCGTTGTACGGACGCAACATCACCAACCAGATCCGCGCCACCGGCGGCATCGACTTCAATAACCGCACCGGCTTCATCAACGAGCCGCGCCTGTGGGGCGTGGAGTTCAAGACCCGTTTCTAAGCGCTGGCTTGTGTGTTGAACAAAGAAGGCGCGGAGTAATCCGCGCCTTCTGCATTTCTGTAGTGCCGAGCCATGCTCGGCAATGGGGTATTGCCGATAGACCTGCCGAGCATGGCTCGGCACTACTTGGCGCTGCGGCGCGCAGCCAATTCACCCCTCTCCCGCATGCGGGAGAGGGGTTGGGGTGAGGGCAGCTTTTGCCGGGAACGCCCCCTGCCGAGCATGGCTCGGCACTACCGGGTCAGCGCAATGCCTCGTGCAACACATCAAGCAACTGCTCGTTGTCATCACCACGCTGCTCCCAATACATGATGCCGCCCAGGCCCTGCTGCTTTACGTAGTTGGCCTTGATCAGCAGCGATTGCGGATCGTCGTAGCTGATCATGCGTCGCTCCTTGGCATTCCACAGCCACGGCACCTGCGCTTCGTCATCCCAATGGCGTTCCCAGCCCGGCGCGTTGAGGCGGGTGTGGACGATGTCACGCCAGTTGATGAAGCCGCCTTCCTTGGTGAACTTCTGGAAACGACCGTTATTGTCCGTGCCGACATCACCAAAGGTGCGGCCATAGAACGGCACGCCGACATTGATCTTGGCAGCAGGCACGCCCGCATCGAGGAAGTACTTCACTGCATCCACGGTGGTGCGGCCCTGCGGCGTAGCCAGCGACGAGCGCGCAAGACCGGAATGATGGCCGGTGGTCTTGGTCAGGCTGCCGTAGAAGTCGTAGGTCATCAGATTGATCCAATCCAATGAGTTGGCGATGCGTGGCAGCTCCAGGCCCTCTGCAGCGCGGCCTTCGGCGGCGGCGATGGTCAGCAGGTAATGACGCTTGTCATTGCCTTCGCGGTCCAGGCGCGCGCGCAGCTCTTCCAGCAACACGGTGAAGTTCTGGCGATCATCCGGGCTGTGGCTGATGTCGGCATCGCCGAGCGTGGGGTATTCCCAGTCGATATCCAGACCATCGAGCTTGAACTGGTGCATCAGCGCGACGCTGCTGTCGATGAAACGCGCGCGTGCCGGCGCAGTGGCGGCGGCCTCGGAGAAGTTGCCGGCACCCCAGCCACCAATCGACAACACGATCTGCAGCGACGGGTTGTCCGCGCGCTTGGCGACTACCGCATGCAGACGTGCCGGATCGACGCTTTCGGGCAGGTAGACGGTTCCATCAAGGCGGACCAGGGCAAAAGCAAAGTTCACCACGTCAAGCTTCTGTGCCGACAACTGCAGTGGCTCGGAGCTGTCCATCACATAGCCGATCAGGCGCGGCGTCTGTGCTTGTACGGCGAAGGGCAGCAATGCGGCGAGCAACAGCGCATGCAGGCGTGGACTGCGAAGGAATACAGGCATGAGAGGTCCCGTAATGAGAGGACCCCGGACTGTAACCGCAGACGCCCATCACAGCACAAGGCAGTGACGTCGGAAACCATCGCGCCCACGGTAGAGCTGAGCCATGCTCGGCTGGGGGACACCGATAGCCCTGCCGAACGAAGGATTTGTGGGAGCGGGGGGCAGCCCGCAGCCGGCGTTGTTTTAAAAGCCGGTATTTGCGCGGTCTTATTGTCCAACAGCTTACCCGGAGACCCCCCGCCCCCAAAAAAGCG
>NZ_JBRRCU010000101.1:0-11429 GCF_056759195.1 Stenotrophomonas sp. STEN083
GGGCGGCCCCCCCCACCAAAATGAGACCCCCGCCCAACCCCCCCCGTGCGCGCCCCTAGTGGGTGGGTCAAGCGGGTCGCCCCGCCCCCGGGGGGCCACTACAGTCGCCTGGCCTCGACTCCATCAGCCGGCCAAACGCTCACCCCTCCCCAGCCCTCCCCTTCGCTACGCGAAAGGGAGGGGGCAAAACAAAAGCCCGGACGGTTTCCCGTCCGGGCTTTTACTTGAACCACGCAACTTGAACTTACTTCGAGGCGGCGTCCATTTCCTTCAGCAGCTGCGGCGCCGGCGCCACTTCCTGCATGATCCAACGCATATAACGCTCGTCCACCGAGATCATGCGGGTCATCACCGGGTCGAACACCCAGTTGCTGGCGACCGACTCCCAGATGCCGTCAAACGCCAGACCAACCAGGCGACCGTGCGCGTCCAGCACCGGCGAGCCGGAGTTGCCGCCGGTGATGTCCAGGTCAGAGAGGAAGTTCACTGGCACGCTGCCGATACGCTTGTCCTCGAAGCCGCCATAACGCTTGGCCTTGACCGCATCGATCAGCGCCTGCGGCGAGTCGAACGGGTCCTTGCCGGTTTCCTTGGCGACAATGCCTTCCAGGTCGGTGAAGGCTGGCTGCACCTTGCCGTCCAGGCCGGTATAGCCCTTCACGTTGCCGAAGGTGATGCGCAGCGACAGGTTGGCGTCCGGGTAGACGAACTCACCCTTGGTCTTCTTGTAGTCGGCAATGGCCTGCAGGAACAGCGGACGTGCCACCAGTTCCTCGCCCATGCGCAGCTTGCGCTGGTGTTCCAGCTCCAGCAGCGCCGGCATCACTGCCACGGCGTACTGGATGGCCGGATCGTTGCTGGCTTCGAATGCAGCCTTGTCGGCATTGAACCACTTCAGGCGCTCATCCAGGCTGCCCAGCTTGGAGCCATCCAGACGCGCAACCGTTGCATCAACCGCCTTGGCATCAACGCCGCCAATCCACTTGTCGAACGCCGACAGGTGCTGGCCGGCCGGCAGCTGCACGTACTGCTGCAGCCAATACTGCTGGAACTGACGGTCCATGGCCGGCACGTAGCGACGGTCCATCTGCTTCAGGCCACCTTCGATGGTCGGCAGATCGCGTTCCTGGTAACCCTCTTCGCGCTGCGCGTCCGGCTTGGCCTTTTCAATTGCCAGGCGGTACAGGCGCACGGCGGTGCCCAGGGTACCGGTGCGGTTGAGCATGGCCAGGTTCAGGTCACGCGCCTGGTTCATGCGCGACTGCTGGCCCAGCGTCTGCAGCTGTGCGAAGGCATCCAGCGCCGGCTTGCCGGCAGCGCCCTGCCCGCGCAGCCATTCCAGCACCGCGGTTTCTGCCGCCTGCTTCTGGCCGAGCACGTTGTTGCGCTTGAAGCCGTCCAGCTGACCGTCGTAGTTCTTGCTGGTGTTGTTCCAGCTGGCCATGTTGGACGCGTACTTCACCGCGATGTCCGGGTTGTCCTTGCTGGCCGCTTCGACCATCGCGATCTGGTCCTTGTAGGCCTTGGCGATCGACGGGTAGGTCCAGGTAGCGGTGTTCTCGAACTCGCTGACCAGCGCATAGCGGTCGGTGCGGCCCGGGTAACCGGCCACCATCACGAAATCACCCTCGCCCAGCGGCTGGTTGGCCAGCTTCAGCCAATGCTTGGGCTGGTACGGCACGTTGTCGGCGGCGAAGGCGGCCGGCTTGCCGTCCTTGCCGACGTAGGCGCGGTAGAACGAAAAATCGCCGGTGTGGCGCGGCCACATCCAGTTGTCGACGTCACCGCCGAACTTGCCGACGCTGCCCGGCGGCGCATAGGCCAGACGCACGTCCTTGATTTCCATGTTCTTGAACAGGCGGTAGGTGTTGCCGCCGGAGAAGCTGTACAGGGTGCAGCTGTAGGCGTCATCGGTTTCGCACGCGGCGATGGCCTGCTTCTCGAAGGATTCCAGTGCCTGGGTGCGCTTGAGCGGGTCGTTGCCGGCGCCAGCGATGGCGGCCTTGGCCTGTGCGGTGACATCGGTGATGTCGTCCAGCACGTAGATGCGGGCATTCGGGCCGGCGCTCAGTTCGTCTTTCTGGGTCGGCGCGTTGAAGCCGTCCTTGATCAGGTTCTTCTCGGCGGTGGAGTTCAGCTGGATCGAGCCGTAGGCGCAATGGTGGTTGGTCACCACCAGGCCCTGCGGCGAAACGAAGCTGGCGGTGCAGCCGCCCAGCGCAACCACCGCGCCCATCGGGTCGCCGGTCAGGTTGGCCAGCTGCTGCGGGTCCAGCTTCAGACCAGCCTGCTTCAGCGGGCCGGCAATTTCAGGCAGCTGCTGCGGCACCCACATGCCTTCGGCAGCCTGCGCGGTTTGGGCCAGGCCCAGCCCGGCAATGATGGAAAACGCAAGAAAATTCAGGCGCATATGGCAATACCGAAAGTTTGGAACGGCCGATTGTAGCCGTTGTAACCGTCCTTCTCCCCTGCCATCGGTCAGTACCGGGCGGTTACGGCTGAAAGCTTATAATCGCCTCCTTTCCCCACACTGCGGTCTCCTGCAATGGCACAGACGATGAAGGCGCTGGTGAAGCGCGAAGCGACCAAGGGCATCTGGATGGAAGAGGTGCCGGTGCCTACGCCGGGCCCGAACCAGGTGCTGATCAAGCTGGAAAAGACCGCCATCTGTGGCACCGATCTGCACATCTACCTGTGGGACGAGTGGAGCCAGCGCACCATCAAGCCGGGCCTGACCATCGGCCACGAGTTTGTCGGCCGCATCGCCGAGATCGGCCCGGGCGTGACCGGCTATGAAGTCGGCCAGCGCGTCTCGGCCGAAGGCCACATCGTCTGCGGCCATTGCCGCAACTGCCGTGGCGGCCGCCAGCACCTGTGCCCGAACACCGTCGGCATCGGCGTCAACGTCAACGGCGCCTTCGCCGAATACATGGTGATGCCGGCCACCAACCTGTGGCCGATCCCGGACCAGATTCCGTCCGAGCTGGCTGCGTTCTTCGACCCCTACGGCAACGCCGCACACTGCGCGCTGGAGTTCGACGTGATCGGCGAAGACGTGCTGATCACCGGCGCAGGCCCGATCGGCATCATTGCCGCCGGCATCTGCAAGCACATCGGCGCACGCAACGTGGTGGTCACCGACGTCAATGATTTCCGTCTGAAGCTGGCTGCCGACATGGGCGCCACGCGCGTGGTCAACGTCGCCAACCAGTCGCTGAAGGACGTGATGGCCGAGCTGCACATGGAAGGCTTCGACGTGGGCCTGGAAATGAGCGGCAACCCGCGCGCCTTCAACGACATGCTCGACTGCATGTACCACGGCGGCAAGATCGCCATGCTCGGCATCATGCCCAAGGGCGCTGGTTGCGACTGGGACAAGATCATCTTCAAGGGCCTGACCGTGCAGGGCATCTACGGCCGCAAGATGTACGAGACCTGGTACAAGATGACCCAGCTGGTGCTGGGTGGTTTCCCGTTGGGCAAGGTGATGACCCACCAGCTGCCGGTGGATCGCTTCCAGGAAGGTTTCGACCTGATGGAACAGGGCAAGGCCGGCAAGGTCGTGCTGAGCTGGAATTGAGCCCAGGCGGAATCGGTAGTGCCGACCCATGGTCGGCAATGGGGCATTACCGGTAGAGCCATTGCCGACCATCGGTCGGCACTACAGAAAAAGGCGCCTTTCGGCGCCTTTTTCTCTTGCATCGATCACGCTTGGATCAGGGCACGTCCACCGACACGGTGAACACCACGCCCGGCTTGTAGGTGTCCGATTCGCGACGCAGGTCGGCAGCATCCGAACCAAAGGTGTCGTAGTAACCCAGGGTTGCGGTTGCCGGGCCGAACGCCTTGGACACCGACACCGAGCCATCGTAGTAATCGGCGCGACGCGGCCACTCGTTGGCCTTTTCCTTGATCGTGGTGTAACCGGCCGAAGCGCCGATCGAGAAGCCGCTGTCACCGATGTCGTAGCTGGCCTCCAGCGCGCTGTAGGTCTGCTCGGCACCGGTGTTGCTGTAATCGTTGGCATAGCCGAGCAGGCCGCTGACGGTCACCGGGCCGCTCCAGGTCACCTTGGCCAGGTACTCGTTGTAGTCGATGTCGCCGTAACCGCTGGAGGCGCCTTCGTAGGTGTAACGGTTCACACCCAGGTCAAGGTTCCAGCTGTCGCTCAGGTCCTTGCTCCAGCCGATGTTGTAGTCGACTTCGAAGTTCGGACCGCCGTCACCGAAATCGACATTCGAGCCCCACACGCCCACGTACAGGCCGAACGGCGCGGTGTAGTTGGCGCCAGCCTGGAACGCCGGACCGTTGTCGGTCTGCGACACGCCACGGAACACGTAATCGGTGGTTACGCCGAAGCTGGCGCTGAACGGAGAGGTGGACTCCTCACTCTCCTGGGCACTGACGGCAAACGGAACGGACAACAGGGCGGCGCAGGCCACGGCGACAAGACGCTTGTTGTGCATCATGCAGATCTCTCCAGGAAGTGGGGGCATCGGGATAGGACAAATCCCGATTCACAAATATTTAACCGCAATTATATTGCGATGCAACATCTATTTCACCCCAACCGCCCAGCCCTGCCCTATTCAGCCCGCAGCTGCTGGAAAGACCCCGTAACGGCGGGCCCCAAGCCGGATCGACTGGCCCGCCGCATAGGCCGGCGCATCGGCTGGCAACTCCACTTCCAACTCGGTAGTTGCGCCGGCCAGGCGCGCGCGCAGACGTTGGCGCGGGCCACTGCGCTGCACCAGTCCGACTGTGGCCTGCCAGTGGCCATCGGCATCGACCACCAGATCCTCGGGCCGTACGAATACCTCCAACGCCTCGCCTTCGGGCACTGAGGCCGTGCACGGCCACTGCGCCCCGGCCACCTCCAGCGTCTGCCCCTGCGCACGTGCCGGCAGCCGGTTGGCCTCACCGACAAAGCCATAGACGAACGGCGACGCCGGCTGGTCATAGACCTCGCCCGGTGTACCCACCTGTTCGATGCGGCCACGGTTGAGGATGGCGACACGGTCGGCCAGCTCGAGCGCTTCTTCCTGATCGTGGGTGACGAACACCGTGGTCAGCCCAGTGCGGTCGTGCAGCTCGCGCAGCCAACGGCGCAGGTCGCGACGCACCTGCGCATCCAGCGCGCCGAAGGGTTCGTCCAGCAACAACACGCGCGGTTCGATCGCCAGCGCGCGGGCCAGCGCCACGCGCTGGCGTTGGCCACCGGACAGCTGCGCCGGGTAGCGTCCACCCAGCCCATCGAGCTGCACCAGCGCCAGCAGCTCATCGACCTTGGCGTCGATACGTGCCTTCGGCCAACGCTCGGCACCGCGCCGTACTTCCAGCCCGAAGGCGATATTGCGGCGCACGTCCAGATGCTTGAACAAGGCGTAGTGCTGGAACACGAAGCCAGCGCGACGCGCCTGCACGCTCAGACCGGTGGCGTCTTCGCCATCGAATAGAATCTCGCCACGCTCAGGATGTTCCAAGCCGGCCAACGCGCGCAGCAAGGTCGTCTTGCCCGAGCCCGATGGACCCAGCAGCGCCAGCAGTTCACCGCTGCGGATATCCAAACTCACGCCATCCAAAGCCGGAAACGTGCCGTACTGCTTGCCCAGGTTGTGTATGCGGATGTTCATTGCGACCTCAATGACGGTGGGCGGCGGCCAGCGATTGACCGTGGCGCCACTCCAGGAAAGATTTCACCACCAGCGTCAGCAAGGCGGTGGCGGCCAGCAGCGAGGCGCAGGCAAAGGCAGCGCTGTAGGCGTATTCGTTGTAGAGAATTTCAACGTGCAGCGGCAGCGTATTGGTGCGCCCACGGATATGCCCGGACACCACCGACACCGCGCCGAACTCACCCATCGCCCGCGCGCTGCACAACAGCACGCCGTATAACAGGCCCCAACGGATGTTCGGCAAGGTCACCTTCCAGAACATCTGCCAGGCATTGGCCCCCAGGGTCAGCGCTGCCAGTTCCTCATCACTGCCCTGCTGTTCCATCAAGGGCATCAGCTCACGGGCGATGAAGGGAAAGGTGACGAATACCGTGGCCAGCACGATGCCGGGTATCGCAAACACGATGCGCGGCAGCTGCAACAGGGTTTCGCCCAATACCGGCAGATGCAGGCGCAACCCATCTTCGATCATTGGCCAGAACCAGCCATCGCGGCCGAACAACAGGATGAAGACCAGACCCGCCACCACCGGCGATACCGAGAACGGCAGGTCGATCAGCGTCACCAACCAGCGCTTGCCCGGAAAGCTGTGCTTGCTCACCACCCAGGCTGCAGCCACGCCGAAGATCAGGTTCAAGGGCACGACTATCGCCGTTACCAACAAGGTCAGGCGTATCGCCGACAAGGCATCCGGATCGCTGATCGCATTCCAGAACGCCAGCAAACCACCACGCAGCGCCTCGACGAATACCAGCACCAATGGCAGCAACAGGAACGACAGCAGAAAGCCCAGCGCGCCAAGAATCAGCAGCACCTGCACCCAGCGCGGCTCGCTGGTCACCTGCTGCGGCCTGGCCACACGTTCATTGCGTTCGATAGCCACCGGCAACTCCGACACCAACTCGTTCATCGCGCCCCCCTGCGTTGCAGGCGTGCCTGCAAGGTATTGACCAGCAGCAGCAGCACGAACGACAACAACAACATCGCACCGGCAATCGCGGTGGCACCGGCGTAATCAAACTCTTCCAGACGGATGGTGATCAGCAGCGGCGCGATCTCGGTGACGCTGGGCATATTGCCGGCGATGAAGATCACCGAGCCGTACTCACCCACGCCACGTGCGAAGGCCAGCGCAAAGCCGGTCAGCATGGCCGGCCACAGGCTCGGCAACACTACCCGCACGATGGTCTGGAAACGTGTGGCGCCAAGCGTTGCCGAGGCCTCCTCGAACTCACGTTCGGCCTCAGCCAGTACCGGCTGCACGATGCGCACCACGAATGGCAGGCCGACAAACACCAAGGCCACCACGATGCCAAGCGGCGTGTACGCCACCTTGATGCCCAACGGTTCCAACCATTGTCCGATCCAGCCCTGGCCGCCATACAGTGCAGTCAAGGCGATGCCGGCCACGGCAGTGGGCAAGGCAAACGGCAGATCGATCATTGCGTCGAACAGGCGCCGGCCGGGGAAGTTGTAGCGCACAAACACCCACGCTACCCACGTACCCATCAGCGTATTGAACGCCGCCGCTGCGAACGCGGTGCCGAAGCTCAAGCGCAGCGCGGCCAGCACGCGCGGCTCGGTCCATATCTGCCAGATGCCGCCCAGTCCCAACCCTGCTGCTTTCAGGAATACGCCCAGCAGCGGGATCAGGACGATCAGCCCCAACCAGAACAAGGTGATGCCCATACCCAGACCAAAGCCGGGGAGTACCCGGCGTTGGCTTCGCACACGTGTTTGCAGTGTTTGTGCTGTTGCTGACACGGTCTACTTGCTCGCCTGGATCTGATCGAAGACGCCGCCATCGGCAAAGTGCTCGGCCTGCGCCCTGCCCCACGAGCCGAAGGCGCTGCGGATGGTCACCAGCTGCACCTGCGGGAAGCGCGCCACATCGGCCGGTGCGGCGTACTGCGGCGAGCGCGGACGGTAGTAGTGGCGCGCGGCGATGCGCTGGCCTTCCGGCGAGTACAGGTACTGCAGATAGGCCTGGGCGACATCACGGGTGCCATGGCGGTCGACGTTGCGATCCAGCAGCGCTACCGACGGCTCGGCAAGAATCGACAGCTTGGGCACCACGATCTCGAACTTGTCCGGGCCCAGTTCTTCCTGGGCAAGGAAGGCTTCGTTCTCCCAGGCCAGCAGCACATCACCAATACCGCGCTGGACAAAGGTAGTCGTGGCGCCGCGCGCACCGGTATCAAGCACCGGCACATTGCGGAACAGCGCGCGCATGTAATTCAGCACCTTGTTGCGGTCACCCTTGAAGATGTGATCGCCGTAAGCCCACGCCGCCAGATAGTTCCAACGTGCACCGCCGGAAGTCTTGGGGTTCGGCGTCACCACCGATACGCCGCTGCGCAGCAGGTCCGGCCAATCGCGGATGCCCTTGGGGTTGCCCTTGCGCACCAGGAACACAATGGTCGACGTATAAGGCGCGCTGTTTTCCGGCAGGCGGCTTTCCCAGTTGGCCGGCAGCAGCTTGGCCTTGTCGGCGATCGCGTCCACGTCATAGGCCAGCGCCAGGGTGACGACGTCGGCTTCAATGCCGTCGATCACCGTGCGCGCCTGCTTGCCGGAGCCGCCGTGCGAGGTTTCGATGGTGACGTTGTCGCCCTTGGTTTCCTTCCAGTGCTTGGCGAAGGCGGCGTTGAAATCGCGGTACAGCTCGCGGGTCGGGTCATAGGAAACATTGAGCAGTTGCACATCACGCGCAAACGCAGCGCCGGCACTCAAGGTCAGGGCGAACGCCAGTGCTGCGGTAGCAAGGCGGGAAACATGGGAATGTGTCATCAGGGCTCTCCGTCAGAAGGAAACTTGCAGGCGCGAGAAAACAGCTTTTTCATCAGGCAACTTCGCGCCAGCGGAAGCCGCATCAAAACTGCTGTGCAGGTAGTTGGTTGCCAACTTGAGGTTGGCGGTCAGGTACCAGTTGGCACCGACTGTCCACGAGCGGACCTGCGATGCCGACACCGTTGGATCGGCATAGAACGGGAATGCCGCATCATCGATCTGCAGTTCGCCGTAGCGTGCGGTCAGTTCCACCGCGCCATGGCCACCGTTTGCTCCAAACGGATGCGAAGGGGTGACACCGCGGTAGCTGGCATCCTCACCGGTCAATACATAGCTGGCGGTGGCCTGCCAGGCGCGGTTGTCCAAGCGCTTGCGGATGCCATTGCGCGCGACTTCCTGTTCCGAGGCGATGTACTCGGCCTGCAGGCCCAGCCCATTGCGGTAGAACCAGCCCTGCGGCGACCAGCGGCGGTGTTCGCCATCAGCCACCACGGCGCTGCGGTAAGCAAAGAAGGTGGCCTGGCCGGGCGTGCGATAGCGCGGCAGGAAGTTGTTGCCGCTGCCATGCTTTTCGCCCGTGCTTGCGCCAAGGCCGAAGCCCAGACCTGCCCATGCGCTGTCGCTGCCCTTGAGCGGCTCGAAGAACACGCGTCCTGCATATTCGAAGTCGTCATCCGGGTTGCTGGTGACCGCATCACGACCATCAACGGTGCCGTTGAACACGCCCAGCGCATAGCTGAACTTGCCCTTGGCCACTTCGCCCTGCAGCTGCACGCCGAGGTCGCGGTTCGGCGCCAATTCGCTGACCAGCGCACGCTCCACATCGACCAGTGCCGAGGATGACTGCAGACGCTCCAGACCAACCGGCGAGGTGAACTTGCCGACCCGCACCGTATACGCAGGATCGAAACGCAGATCAGCATAAGCATCGACGATGCTGGCGCTGTCACCGGCAAACTCCGGAGTGAAGCGGTAGGCGACCAGCTTGCCCAGGGAGCCTTCCAGAGTGGGCCGTGCGGTACGCAGCAGGAAGGTGTCGTTCTGGTTTGCATCGCCGCCCAGGAACACGCGGGCATCGCCCTGCAGCAGACCGCGCAGCTTCAGCTCATAGTTGCCGTCGCCGGATTTGAACGAGGCCCCCTTCTGGTCGATGGCGATCTTCGGTGCAGCCTTGGCGGCGGCAACACGCTCCTCGTCAGCCAGCTCAAGACGACGCTCAAGGATGCGCAGGCGCTGGTCCAGATCGGCCAGGCCCACGCCTTCGGTCGCACCATCACTGACGCCGGCCAAACGCTCCAATCGCTGCAAGCGCTCCTGCAACTGCTCCACGGTGAGTTGCTGCGCCTGTGCCGATGACCCCGCCCCACACGCCGCCAGGGCCAGGCTGAGGGACAACAGCTTCCTGGATGGCAGGGTGAATGGGGGGCGTGTGAAGGTCATCGGCGTCTCCTGGTGGGTGGGTGTGCGGTCGATGCTGCGGGTGCACACCCGTTACCGAGAAATGACTTAGGCCGCCGCGCTTATATCCTTTGTGCATGAAGACAACGCCGGGACACGGGGAAGGCTAAAATTGGCGTTCCACTTGACCGCAAGACCCTGCCATGACCGAAACCGCGAACATCTCCCCGCTGACCCGGCACTACGCCGAGGAACTGGACGCCATCCGCGCGCAGGGGCTGTTCAAGTCCGAACGCATCATCACCAGCCCGCAGTCGGCCGAGATCACCCTCGATGACGGCCGCACGGTGTTGAACTTCTGTGCCAACAACTACCTGGGCCTGGCCGACCACCCGGACCTGATCCAGGCGGCCAAGGACGCGCTGGACAGCCACGGCTTCGGCATGGCCTCGGTGCGCTTCATCTGCGGCACCCAGGACCTGCACAAGCAGCTGGAGAAGCAGATTGCCGAGTTCTTTGGCAAGGACGACACCATCCTTTACGCCGCCTGCTTCGATGCCAATGGCGGCCTGTTCGAGCCCCTGCTGGGCGAGAACGACGCGATCATTTCCGACGCGCTGAACCACGCCTCCATCATCGATGGCGTGCGCCTGTGCAAGGCCAAGCGTTTCCGCTACGCCAACTGCGACATGGCCGACCTGGAAGCGCAGCTGCAGGCCGCCGACGCAGCCGGCTGCAAGACCAAGCTGATCACCACTGACGGCGTGTTCTCGATGGACGGCTTCATCGCTCCGCTCGATGAAATCACCGCGCTTGCGAAGAAGTACGGCGCGCTGGTGCATATCGACGAATGCCATGCCACCGGCTTCCTCGGCGCCACCGGCCGCGGCTCGGCCGAAGTGAAGGGCGCGCTCGACAAGATCGACATCATCACCGGCACGCTGGGCAAGGCCATGGGCGGTGCACTGGGCGGCTTCACCTGCGCCAGTGCCGAAGTCGTCGAACTGCTGCGTCAGCGTTCGCGCCCCTACCTGTTCTCCAACTCGTTGCCGCCGCATGTGGTTGCTGCAGGCATCAAGGCGTTCGAGATGTTGGCTGCCGCCGATGACCTGCGTGCAACGCTGCGCGAGAACACCGCTTACTTCCGCGAAAAGATGACCGCCGCCGGTTTCGACGTGAAGCCGGGCGTGCATCCGATCAGCCCGGTGATGCTGTACGACGCGCCGCTGGCGCAGAAGTTCGCCCAGCGCCTGCTGGAAGAAGGCATCTATGCGATCGGCTTCTTCTTCCCGGTGGTGCCCAAGGGCCAGGCCCGCATCCGCACCCAGATCAGCGCCGCGCACAGCCGCGCACACCTGGACCGCGCGATCGATGCCTTCACCCGGATTGGTCTGGAGCTGGGCGTGATCAAGGGCTGAGTGTTGGCCTTGGATTGAAATGCAAACAGGCGCCGAAAGGCGCCTGTTTTTTTTGTCCTGTAGTGCCGAGCCATGCTCGGCAGAGGCCTTACCGATTTACCCCGTAGTGGGGGGGGGGGGGGGGGGGGGGGGGGGCGGGGCGGCGCCGCGG
>NZ_JBRRCU010000102.1:0-11198 GCF_056759195.1 Stenotrophomonas sp. STEN083
GCATCTGATTGCAGTTGCGGGGTAGTTGCTGATACAGAAAACGGAGCGCGAAAGCGCTCCGTTTTTGTTGATGTAGTGCCGAGCCATGCTCGGCAGGGGCCTTCCCAGGACGAAATCCGCATGTTGTGCCGAGCCATGCTCGGCAGGGGCTTTCCCAGGACCAAATCCGCATGTAGTGCCGAGCCATGCTCGGCAGATGCCTTATCGGCAATGCCATTGCCGAGCATGGCTCGGCACTACAAACAGCAAAGGGCGCCCAATGGGCGCCCTTTGCATACAACCTGCAGCAACCGCCTCAGTTACGCGACTGCAGCTTCGACAGCAAACGCAGGAACTCGATGTACAGCCACACCAGGGTGACCATCAGTCCGAACGCGCCGTACCACTCCATGTACTTCGGTGCGCCGGCTTCAACGCCGCTTTCAATGAAGTCGAAATCCAGCACCAGGTTCAGCGCGGCGATCACCACCACGAACAGGCTGAAGCCGATGCCGATCAGGCCCGAACCGTGGATGTAGGGGATGTTGATGTTGAACAAGCCCAGCACGATCGTCGCCAGGTACACCAGGGCGATGCCGCCGGTGGCTGCCACCACACCCAGCTTGAAGTTCTCGGTGGCCTTGATCAGTCCGCTGCGGTAGGCGAACAGCAGGGCGAACAGGGTGCCGAAGGTCAGCAGCACCGCCTGGAACACGATGCCGTTGAAGCGCACTTCATAGACTGCCGAGATCGAGCCGAGGAACAGACCTTCGGCCAGGGCATACAGCGGCGCGCTGACCGGTGCCCAGGTCTTCTTGAAGATGGTCACCATTGACAGGATGAAGCCGACAATCAGGCCGCCCCACATGTAGAACTTTGCCGCCGGCAGCAACTCGCCGCTGTCACTGATGGTGCCGTTCCATGCGAACGCAGCAGTCAATGCGGCCAGCAACAACAGGAATCCGGTTTTGTTGACGGTGCCGTTTATGGTCATCGCATCGGCGCCGCGTGACACCACGCTGCCGCTGCCAAGGTCGAGGAAAGTGGTGTCGGAAAGGGCAGGGTTGCCGCTGCGCATGCAATGCTCCGTTGCTATGAAGTGGGCGGGAATTGGACGCCAGCATACCCAATTCAAATTAAATGAAATTAACCGTTGACAGGTTGGTGTGTTTTTCCCACAATAGCCGACCTTTCCGGGGTATCGGGAAGAGATTCACCGCCGGGGTATAGCGCAGTCTGGTAGCGCGCCTGCTTTGGGAGCAGGATGTCGGGGGTTCGAATCCCTCTACCCCGACCATCCAACTCACCAAGTGCGTGTTGGAGTGCGACAATCCGGTCAGAGCGCCCGTAGCTCAACTGGATAGAGCACCGGCCTTCTAAGCCGGCGGTTACAGGTTCGATTCCTGTCGGGCGCACCAATCGGTGCAAGCGGTAGGTGAGTAAGGTTTCAGTGGTGGCTGTAGCTCAGTTGGTTAGAGTACCGGATTGTGATTCCGGTGGTCGGGGGTTCGAATCCCCTCAGCCACCCCACTGTTTCAACGGCGCCGGAGTGAAATCCGGGCTTGCAATAAAGGTCAGGTTGCGGCATTATTCGCGTCCTGATTTTCAGGGCTGTTAGCTCAGTTGGTAGAGCAGTTGACTCTTAATCAATAGGTCCAAGGTTCGAATCCTTGACAGCCCACCAAATCAAGAAAGCCGTTGGAGCAATCCAGCGGTTTTCTCTTTTTATGTAAGCCCGGTGTTTTGGGCGGGTGCATGAAACACGCTAGTAGTGTAGAATTCACCTCGAAGTTTCAGGGCTGTTAGCTCAGTTGGTAGAGCAGTTGACTCTTAATCAATAGGTCCAAGGTTCGAATCCTTGACAGCCCACCAAATCAAAAAGCCGCTGGAGAAATCTGGCGGCTTTTTTCTTAGCCAGGCGGCGTTCCGTCCGGGCATTGTTGAGGCGCTCATTGTTGGGCTGGTGCGCAGGTGCGGCTGGCTTCCGCTTTGCTGGCGCTCCTGCAACAATGCTGTGCTGAGTCAGTATTGCGAAAGTGGCGGAATTGGTAGACGCCCTGGATTTAGGTTCCAGTGCCGCAAGGCGTGGGGGTTCGAGTCCCCCCTTTCGCACCAGTGGCCGGTGATTTGCTCCCGGTCCGAGTATCCCAGATATGCCTGTATGGCCGCCCCCGCTGGCGGCCACGGGCGATATCGGCCAAACTAAAGGGCTGCGGTGCATAGCCGCGCCCTACAACCGTTTCATCCATCACATCGAACCGGCGCGGTTGCCGCCGGTGGCAGGAGTCAACATGCAAGCTTCGATCGAATCCACCGGCAATCTGGAACGCCGCCTGAGCTTCTCGCTGCCGGAAGAGCGTCTGCAGGGGCATATCAGCGGCCGTCTGGGCGAAATCGCGCGCACCGCGCGCATCAAGGGTTTCCGTCCGGGCAAGGTGCCGGCCAAGGTGATCGAACAGCGTTTTGGCCCGCAGGTGCGTGCCGAGGCACTGGACGGCCTGCTGCGCGAGACCTTTGATGCCGCTCTGCGCCAGCACGAGCTGCGCATTGCCGGCAACCCGCGCATCGACAAGGCAGGCGAAGGCGAGTTCGACTTCGTTGCCACCGTTGAGCTGATCCCGGATTTCGGCGACGTCGACGTCACCAAGCTGACCGTCGTGCGCCACAGCGCCGAAATCAGCGACGCCGATATCGACCAGATGATCGAAAACCTGCGCGCCCAGCGCCGTACCTGGAAGCCGGTTGCACGCGGCGCCCAGGAAGGCGACCTGGTCGGCCTGGAAACCTGGTCGCAGGTTGGCGACGAGCGTCTGCCGGCCGAGGGTGTCGAGAAGGGCACCATCATCATCGGCCAGGGCATGATGTTCGAGCAGATCGAAAAGGGGCTGATCGGCCTGGCCAAGGGTGAAGAAAAGACCCTGGACGTCGAGTTCCCGGCTGACTGGCGCGTGCCTGCGCTGGCTGGCAAGACCGTGCAGGTCACCGTCAAGGCGGTTGAAGTGTCCGAGCAGGACATGCCGGAAGTCGACACCGCCTTCATCAAGAGCTTCGGCGTGAAGAACGGCGACGTGGAGCAGTTCCGCGCCGACATCCGCTCCAACCTGGAGCGCGAGCTCAAGGGCGCGCTGATGAACCGCCTGCGTCGCGAAGTGGGTGAGCAGCTGATTGCCGCCTATTCCTCGGTTGAGCTGCCGCCGCGTCTGGTCGAGGGCGAAGCCCGCTCGATGCTGGCCCAGCAGATCGATGCCATCCGTCGCCAGGGCGGCAACCCGGGCGAAGTGCCGGCCGATGCCCACGAAGGCTTCAAGGACGCCGCTTCCAAGCGCGTGCTGGTCGGCCTGCTGGTCGGTGAAGTGGCCCGCAAGAACGAGCTGCGCCTGGACCCGAAGCGCCTGAACGAAACCATGCGCCTGATTGCTTCGACCTACGAAGAGCCGGAGCAGGTCATTGAGATGTACCGCAATGATCCCCAGCTTATGTCGGGTCTGCAGAACCGTGTGATGGAAGAGCAGGTCATCGACTGGATCGCCGAGCGTGCCCAGCACACCGAGCAGGCCTTGACGTTCCAGGAAGCCATCCGCCAGTAAGCTGGCGGTGTTTCATCCCCGCGCCACGGCGCGGGGAGTTCCCTCCCAAAATAGGTGCCTCACGTAATGGACAACCGAACCAAAGCTCTGAACATGGTTCCGATGGTGGTCGAACAGACCAGCCGCGGCGAGCGCGCCTACGATATCTATTCGCGCCTGCTCAAAGAGCGCCTGATTTTCCTGGTTGGTCCTATCGACGACCACATGGCGAACGTTGTGGTCGCGCAGCTGTTGTTCCTTGAATCGGAAAACCCGGAGAAGGAAATCAGCATCTACATCAACTCGCCGGGCGGCGTGGTCACTGCTGGCATGGCGATCTACGACACCATGCAGTACATCAAGCCGGACGTGAGCACCACCTGCATCGGCCAGGCCGCCTCGATGGGCGCACTGTTGCTGGCTGCTGGTGCACCGGGCAAGCGCTTCGCGCTGCCGAATTCGCGCGTGATGATCCACCAGCCGCTGGGCGGCTATCAGGGCCAGGCCACGGACATCGATATTCACGCCCGTGAAATCCTGACCCTGCGTTCGCGCCTGAACGAGGTACTGGCCAAGCACACCGGCCAAGACCTGGAGACCATCGCCCGCGATACCGAGCGTGACAACTTCAAGAGCGCGGCCGAGGCTGCGGCCTACGGTCTGGTGGACCAGGTGTTGGAGCGCCGTCCGGAAGAGAGCATTCAGGCTTCCTGACGCGTTGAACGGCCAGAAAATCGGCCTGATTTTGCAGGGTCGGAACCGGACTAGTGTCCGTCCGGCCCTGTGCTATTCTCGAATTTGAACCCCCTGTTCAGAGGGGGAAGCAACTGGGTAAGCGAAGCATGAGCGAAGACCGGCAAGGTCGTACCGGGGACAGCAGTGGCAAGATTCTGTACTGCTCGTTCTGCGGCAAGAGTCAGCACGAAGTCCGTAAGCTGATCGCAGGCCCGAGCGTGTTCATCTGTGATGAATGCGTGGAGCTGTGCAACGACATCATCCGTGAGGAACTTGAGGAAAAGGCGCAGTCGGCGCGCAGTTCGCTGCCCAAGCCGCGTGAGATCCTCGAGGTGCTCGACCAGTACGTGATTGGCCAGAACCGCGCCAAGCGCACGCTGGCGGTGGCGGTGTACAACCACTACAAGCGCATCGAGAGCCGTTCCAAGAGCGACGACGTCGAGCTGTCCAAGTCCAACATTCTGCTGGTCGGCCCGACCGGTTCGGGCAAGACGCTGCTGGCCGAAACGCTGGCACGGCTGCTCAATGTGCCGTTCACCATGGCCGATGCGACCACCCTGACCGAAGCCGGTTACGTGGGTGAGGATGTGGAAAACATCATCCAGAAGCTGCTGCAGAAGTGCGACTACGACGTCGAGAAGGCACAGCAGGGCATCGTCTACATCGATGAAATCGACAAGATCTCGCGCAAGAGCGAGAACCCGTCGATCACCCGCGACGTGTCCGGCGAAGGCGTACAGCAGGCCCTGCTGAAGTTGATCGAAGGCACTGTTGCCAGTGTGCCGCCGCAGGGCGGCCGCAAGCACCCGCAGCAGGAATTCCTGCAGGTCGACACCAAGAACATCCTGTTCATCTGTGGCGGCGCATTTGCTGGTCTGGACAAGGTGATCCAGGCCCGTTCCACCGCCACCAGCAGCATTGGTTTCGGGGCCAAGGTGAAGAGCGCCGAGCGCAAGCAGGAAATTGGCAAGGTGCTGGCCGAAGTCGAGCCGGAAGACCTGATCAAGTTCGGCCTGATTCCGGAGTTCGTTGGCCGCTTGCCGGTGGTTGCGACCCTGGAAGAACTGGACGAGCCAGCGCTGATCCAGATCCTGACCGAGCCCAAGAACGCCATCACCAAGCAGTTCAAGAAGCTGTTCGAGATGGAGAACGTGGAGCTGGAGTTCCGTCCCGATGCGCTGTCGGCCATTGCCAAGAAGGCGCTCAAGCGCAAGACCGGCGCCCGTGGCCTGCGCACCATCGTCGAGTCGGTGCTGCTGGACACCATGTACGAGCTGCCCTCGCAGGAAAACGTCAGCAAGGTTGTCGTGGACGAGTCGGTCATCGAGAACAAATCCGAGCCGTACATCGTCTACCAGACCCCCGCGGAACCGGCTAAAACCGCCTCTGGCGAGTAAACCCGGGCGAGTTGAGGTGAATAGGCGGTTTCGCCAATCACGTTCAGCTTTCAACAGCTCTTGCAACACCTCGCCGATGGCCCCATAACGGGGCCATCGGCTTTTTTTATTTAGCCTCCACCGAATCTCGGAGCCCCCATGGCCCAGTCCCAACTCGAAGTTCTCGACCTGCCGGTCCTGCCGCTGCGCGACGTGGTGGTGTTCCCGCACATGGTCATCCCCCTGTTTGTGGGCCGCGACAAGTCCATGCAGGCGCTGGAGCGCGCGATGGAGGCCGACAAGCGCATCCTGCTGCTTGCGCAGAAGTCGGCTGAAACCGACGACCCGGCGGCCGCCGACCTGTACACCGTCGGCACCCTGGCGCAGGTGCTGCAATTGTTGAAGTTGCCCGACGGCACCATCAAGGTGCTGGTCGAAGGCCTGTCGCGCGTTGCCGTGGACAAGGTCTACGAAAAAGACGGCTCGCTGCAGGGCCACGGCGTTGAAATCGAATCGGACGATTCGCGCGAGCCGCGTGAGATCGAGGCGATTGCCCGTTCGCTGATGTCGCTGTTCGAGCAGTACGTCAAAACCAACCGCAAGCTGCCGCCGGAGTTGTTGCAGACCCTGGCCGGCATCGAGGAGCCGGCGCGCCTGGCCGATACCATCGCCGCGCATATCGGTGTGCGTTTGGCTGACAAGCAGAAGCTGCTGGAAATCCTGCAGGTCGGCGACAGGCTGGAAATGCTGGTCGGTCTGGTCGATGGCGAAATCGACGTGCAGCAGATGGAAAAGCGCATCCGCGGCCGCGTCAAATCGCAGATGGAAAAGAGCCAGCGCGAGTACTACCTCAACGAGCAGATGAAGGCCATCCAGAAAGAACTGGGTGACCTGGATGAAGCGCCGGGCGAGATGGAAGAACTGGCGCGCAAGATCGCCGAAGCCGGCATGCCCAAGCCGGTCGAGACCAAGGCCAAGAATGAGCTCAACAAGCTCAAGCAGATGTCGCCGATGTCGGCCGAAGCCGCTGTTGTGCGCAACTATCTTGAGTGGCTGCTGGGCGTGCCGTGGAAGAAGCGCACCAAGGTCCGCAAGGACCTGAAGGTCGCCCAGGACACGCTGGATGCCGACCATTACGGCCTGGACAAGGTCAAGGATCGCATCCTTGAATACCTTGCCGTGCAGGCGCGCGTGAAGCAGATGAAGGGCCCGATCCTGTGCCTGGTTGGTCCGCCGGGCGTGGGCAAGACCTCGCTGGGTCAGTCCATCGCCAAGGCCACCAACCGCAAGTTCGTGCGCATGAGCCTGGGTGGTGTACGCGACGAGGCCGAGATCCGTGGCCATCGCCGCACCTATGTCGGTTCGATGCCGGGCCGCATCGTGCAGAACCTCAACAAGGTCGGCAGCAAGAACCCGCTGTTCGTGCTGGATGAGATCGACAAGATGTCGATGGATTTCCGTGGCGATCCGTCCTCGGCGCTGCTTGAGGTGCTGGACCCGGAACAGAACAACGCATTCAACGATCACTACCTCGAGGTCGACCTGGACCTGAGCGAAGTGATGTTCGTGGCCACCTCCAATTCGCTGAATATTCCGGGTCCGCTGCTGGACCGCATGGAAGTGATCCGCATCCCGGGTTACACCGAAGACGAGAAGCTCAACATCGCCACCCGCTACCTGTTGAGCAAGCAGCTCAAGGCCAATGGTCTGAAGGCGGAGGAGCTGGCGATCGAGGAAGATGCCATCCGCGGCATCGTGCGTTATTACACGCGCGAATCCGGCGTGCGTAACCTCGAGCGCGAAATCGCCAAGATCTGCCGCAAGGTAGTGAAGGAAATCGCCTTGGCCGGCCCGCAGCCGGTGAAGAAGGCGGCCGCCAAGAAGTCGGCCAAGAAGCCGAAGGCCTTGGTGGTTGTCGATGCGAAGAACCTGGACAAGTACCTGGGCGTGCAGCGTTTCGACTTCGGCCGTGCCGAGGAAGAAAACGAGATCGGCCTGGTCACCGGCCTGGCCTGGACCGAAGTCGGCGGCGAGCTGCTGCAGGTCGAGTCGACGCTGATCCCGGGCAAGGGCGCGGTCACGCTCACCGGCCAGCTTGGCAATGTGATGAAGGAATCGGCGACGGCCGCCTTGTCGGTGGTGCGCGCGCGCGCCGAAGCACTCGGCATCGATGTGGATTTCCTGCAGAAGCACGACGTCCACCTGCATGTGCCCGATGGCGCAACGCCGAAGGATGGTCCGAGTGCCGGCATCGCGATGGTGACCTCGCTGGTGTCGACGCTGACCAAGGTGCCGGTCAAGGCCGAAGTGGCGATGACCGGCGAGATCACCCTGCGTGGTCGCGTTACCGCCATCGGTGGTCTGAAGGAGAAGCTGCTGGCCGCGCTGCGCGGCGGCATCCGTACCGTGGTCATCCCTGAAGAGAATCGCAAGGATCTGGTGGATATCCCGGCCAATGTCACCCGCGATCTGACCATCGTGCCGGTGAAGTGGATCGACGAAGTGCTGGATATCGCATTGGCAACGCCGCTGAGGCCGAAGAAAGCAGGTAAAAGTGCGCAGCGTGTCGCAGTTCGCGGCAAGGCAAAGGCAGCTCCCACGGCCCGCGTCAAGCACTGAAATGTGAACGTAAAATCCCTCAAAACCCGCGTCATTAAAGGCTTTTCAGCTTGCGCGGGTAGGGGGGCGCTGGTATAAAAGTGCGACTCACGCAGCAGTAGTTTTTTGCTGGCGTGTTTGCAGGTTCTTCGGCAGTCGTGCGTCTTGGGGACGTACGGGTGCCACTCAATAATTCCGCGGATTACCGCAAAGGGAGTTTTACAGAATGAACAAGACCGAATTGATTGATGGCGTTGCCGGTGCTGCTGACCTGACCAAGGCTGAAGCTGGCCGTGCGGTTGATGCTGTCATCGCCGAGATCACCAAGGCCCTGAAGAAGGGTGAGGCCGTGACTCTGGTGGGCTTCGGTACGTTCCAGGTTCGTGAGCGCGCTGCGCGCACCGGCCGTAACCCGAAGACCGGCGAAGAGATCAAAATCGCTGCTGCAAAAAATCCTGCCTTCAAGGCTGGTAAAGCTCTGAAAGACGCTGTAAACTAAGCGGCTCAGCTGGGGTGCTTAGCTCAGCGGTAGAGCGTCTCCCTTACACGGAGAGGGTCGGGGGTTCGAAACCCTCAGCACCCACCAAGTTAAGCATTGCAGTACAGTTTGAAAGTGTGGAGCGGTAGTTCAGTTGGTTAGAATGCTGGCCTGTCACGCCGGAGGTCGCGGGTTCGAGTCCCGTCCGCTCCGCCAGATGTCTCAAAGCCCTCGGCGCAAGCCGGGGGCTTTTTTTTTGCCCGGCGATTGGCAGCGGCCGAGTTGGGCGCGGGGCAGGAAGCGGGTTAAACTGCCCGGCTCGCCACTCAGGCCTCGATTTGCCCATGCTGCAGAAACTTCGCGACAAGACCTCAGGCTGGATCGTTACGGTGATCATGGGCCTGTTGATGATCCCGTTCCTGTTTGTGATCGACAACAGCTACCTCGGTGGCGTCGGCGCACAGAACGTTGCCAAAGTGTCGGCCCCGCCGTCGTGGTGGACCTCGGCACCTTCATGGTGGCCGGTGTCGTTCCTTTGGAACCACCACGAAGTCAGTGTTGAGGACTTCCGTGCCCGTTTTGAACAGGCACGCATGCAGGCGCGTGAGCAGCAGGGTGACAACTTCGACCCGCGCGAATTTGAAACCGCGGAAAACAAACGCCTCGTGCTCGATCAGCTGATCGACGAGCAGGTTGTGCGCCTGGCTGCCGAAGACGCGCATATCGTCATCGGTGACAAGGCCGTGCGCGACTACATCGCTGCTATCCCAGCGTTCCAGAAGGACGGCAAGTTCGATCCGGACCAGTACCGTCTGGCGCTGGCGCAGAGCATGCCGCCGCGTACGCCGGCCATGTTCGAGCAGCTGGTACGTTCCAGCCTGCAGCAGTCGATCATTCCCTCGGCACTGGCCGAGTCGGGTTTCACCACCAAGGGCGAAAGCGAGCGTCTGTTGAAGCTGCTGGGCGAAACCCGCGACGTGGAGTTCGCACTGCTGCCGGTCGTTGCGGCGGATACCGCTGCGGTTACCGATGCCGAGATCGAGCAGTGGTACAAGACGCATCCGAAGGATTTCCGCCAGCCGGAAAGCGTCACCATCGAATACGTTGAGCTCAACGCTGCCAGCATGCCGGCAGCGACTGCCGCCAATGAGGCCACCCTGCGTCAGCGCTATGAAGATGAGAAGGCGCGTTTTGTCAGTGCCGACCAGCGTCTGGCTTCGCACATCCTGATTGCCAAGGGCAGCGATGAGAAGGCGGCCGAGGCCAAGGCGGCCAAGCTGGCCGCCGAAGCCAAGCAGCCGGGTGCCGACTTCGCTGCACTGGCCAAGGCCAACTCGGAAGATCCGGGTTCCAAGGATTCCGGTGGGGACCTGGGCTGGGTTGAGAAGGGCGTGATGGTCAAGCCGTTCGAAGACGCGCTGTTCGCCATGAAGGCCGGTGACGTGGTTGGCCCGGTCAAGACCGAGTTCGGCTACCACGTGCTGAAGCTGCGCGAGGTCAAAGGTGGCGAAGGCCGTCCGTTCGAGGAAGTGCGTGATCAGCTGGCTGCCGAGCAGCTGCAGGCCGATACCGAGAAGGCATTCAATGACCTCAGTGGTCGCCTGGTGGATCTGGTTTACAAGAACCCGACCGAACTGGCTGGTGCTGCCAAGGAAGTTGGTTTGCCGGTGCAGACCTTGGGTCCTTTCAACCGCGCCACCGCCAGCGGCATCGCTGCCAATCCGGCAGTGCTGAAGGCTGTGTTCTCCGATGCACTGAAGGAAGACGGCACGGTCAGTGACCCGATCGAGCTGGCGCCGAACCACACGGTCATGGTCCGCGTTACCGCACACACTCCGGAGCAGGCAATTCCGCTGGCACAGGCGCGTGAGCAGGTGATTGCGGCGGTGCGTGCGCACCGTGCCGAAGAGGCCTCGAAGAAGGCTGCTGACGCGCTGCTGGCCAAGTTGAATGCCGGTCAGACCCTGCAGGCATTGGCTGGCAGCGAGCAACTGCAGTTGCTGCCGATGCCGGGCCTGCCGCGCACCGCGCCGATGCCGACCGCTGAAGCCAACCGTGCCGCGTTCACCGCAGCGGCTCCGGTCGGCGACAAGCCGAGCTATGGCAAGGTCGAGATGGAGCCGGGCCGCTATGCCGTGTTCGCGGTCACCAAGGTGACCCCGGGCAACCCGGCTGAAGTGCCGGAAGCCCAGCAGGCCATGCTCAAGGACCAGCTGAGCCAGATCGATGGCGCCGCCGCAGCCAAGGCCTACGTCGACGGCATGCGCAAGCGCTACAAGGTGCAGGTGCAGGAGTCCCAGCTCTAAGCATCAAAGCAGCAACAAACAAAAGCCCGGCGAAAGCCGGGCTTTTTGTTGATGTAGTGCCGAGCCATGCTCGGCAGGGGCGTTACCGATAGAGCCAGTAGCACCGGTAGTGCCGAGCCATGCTCGGCAGAGGCGTTACCGGTGTTCTTCCAGTTTGGGG
>NZ_JBRRCU010000103.1:0-11040 GCF_056759195.1 Stenotrophomonas sp. STEN083
GTGGGTGGTTTTGTGCTGCCCTCACCCCACCCCCTCTCGCGCCGGGTGGTGAGGGGCTTTGGTCATGCGGGGGCGGGGCTATCCGGTTGTGTCACAGATTGCTGGGTTGGGGCGTGTTGGCTCCAGCGTTAGTCGCTGCACATCTGAAAACAGCTGCTCTACCGGCATGCCGTAGGGCGCGAACAAGCGCAGCCGGCCTTCGCGGTCGAATACGTAGCCGCCTGCGGTGTGGCTCATCGAGTAGGCGCCGGGGTGCTTGCCTTCTTCGCGGTCGTAGAAGGCTTTGAACGATGCTGCCATTGCGGCGAGTTGCGCATCGTCACCAACCAACGCAGTCGCAGTTGGGTCAAACGCTTTTACATAGGTCTCGGCAACAGCTGGCGTGTCGCGTGCCGGGTCCACGGTGACGAAGATCACCTGCAGTTTGTCGGCGTCCGAGCCCATCAGGTGCTTCACGCGGTTCAACTCCACCATGGTGGTGGGGCAGACATCGGGGCAGCTGGTGAAGCCGAAGAAGAGATACGTCACTTTGCCGTTGAGGTCGGCCGGGCTGCGGCTTACGCCTGTGCTGTCGGGCATCGTCCATTGCTGGCCGAGGGCTTCGCAGGCGATGTCCTTGCCGTAGAAATCCACCTTGGGCTTTGCGGCGCAGGCGACCAGCAGCGCGGTGGCGGCGCTTATCGCGATGGTGGACAGGTGCAGTTTGCGGGCCAGTGCGGCGAGGCCGGTGACGGGGGTGTTGGTGCGGGACATGGCTATGGTCGATGAAGGACGGACAGCCGAACTACATGCGACGGGCCGGCAGTGTGTGCCGGCCCGTCGCGTGCGTCAGTTGACCATCATGTGGAAGTGCATGCTCCAGATGATCCAGATGGAGAGCGCTACCACGATGAAAAGAATGACCAGGGTGAAAACAAAACTGGCCAGGTTCCAGCCGCCCTCCGAGGAGCGGTTCATGTGCAGGAAGTACACCAGCTGCACGATGATCTGCACGACGGCAAAGCCGACCAGCAGGGCCATCGTCAGCGGCCGCGACAGCGTCGGGTTCATCACCAGTAGGAAGGGGATGACGGTGAGCACGGCGCAGATCACGAAGCCGATCAGGTAGGACTTGGTGGAGCCATGTCCGCTGCCGGCGCGGGAGGTGTCGTTGTCGGACATGGTCAGAACACTCCAATCAGATAGACAAAGGTGAAGACGCAGATCCAGACCAGGTCCAGGAAGTGCCAGAACAGGCTCAGGCAGGAGATGCGGGTGACATTGGTCGGGGTGAGGCCGCGACGCTTCACCTGGTGCATCACCACCGCCATCCAGATCAGGCCGCTGGCCACGTGCAGGCCGTGCGTGCCAACCAGCGCGAAGAACGCGGACAGGTAGGCGCTGGTGGTGGGGCCGGCGCCAATGTGGATGAGGTGGTTGAACTCATACACTTCCATGCCGATGAAGCCGGCACCGAGTGCGAAGGTCACGCCCAGCCAGGTCAGCACCGCGCGCTTGTCCTGGCGGTGCATCGCCAGCACGGCCTGGCCGTAGGTGATGCTGGATACCAGCAGCAGGAAGGTCTCCACCAGCACGAACGGCAGCGAGAACAGCTCGGCACCGGTCGGGCCACCCGCATACGCGTTGCTGAGCACCGCGTAGGAGGCGAACAGCGAGCCGAACAGCACCAGGTCGGACATGAGGTAGACCCACATGCCGAAGACCTTCATGCCGCCCTGGTCGTGGCCATGGTCGTCATGGCTGTGCTCGGCCGCCTGTGCGTTGTCTACGGCGACGTTGGACATGATGTTCATGCAATCACCCTGTGCTGCTTGAGCTTGTTCTGGTGTTGGTTCTCGATGGCGGCCACTTCTTCGGCGCTGACGTAGTAATCCACGTCCTCGTCGTAGGAACGCACGATCAAGGTGACGATCATCGCCACGAAGCTCGCACCGGCCAGCCACCAGATGTGCCAGATCAAGGCGAAGCACAGCGCCAGGATCCAGATGTTGAGGATCAGCGGTACGCCGGTGTTACGCGGCATGTGGATAGGCGCGTAGTGCTTGGGCGGCTTGGGCAGGCCTTGCTTCTTGGCTTCGTGGAAGGCGTCCAGGGTGTCGGCCTTGGGCACCACGGCGAAGTTGTAGAACGGCGGCGGCGAGGGCGTCTGCCATTCCAGCGTGCGCGCATTCCACGGGTCGCCGGTGATGTCCTGGTTCTGCTTGCGGTCGCGGATGCTGACGTAGATCTGCACCAGCATCAGCACGATGCCTGCGAACACGAACAGTGCGCCGACGAAGGCGGCAATCAGGTAGGGCGTCCACGCCGGGTTGTCGTACTGGTTCATGCGCCGGGTCATGCCCATGAAGCCCAGCATGTACAGCGGCATGAAGGCCAGGTAGAAACCGATGATCCAGCAGGCGAACGACCACTTGCCCAGGCGCTCGTTGAGGGTGAAGCCGAACACCTTCGGGAACCAGTAGACGAAGCCGGCCAGGTAGCCGAACAGCGCGCCACCGATGATGGTGTTGTGGAAGTGGGCGACCAGGAACAGGCTGTTGTGCAGCAGGAAGTCTGCGCCCGGGATGGCCAGCAGCACGCCGGTCATGCCGCCGATGGTGAAGGTGACCAGGAAGGCGATGGTCCACAGCATCGGTACGCTGAACTCGACGCGGCCGCCGTACATGGTGAACAACCAGGTGAAGATTTTCACGCCGGTCGGGATCGCAATGATCATCGTCATGATGCCGAAGAAGGCATTGACGCTGGCACCGGAGCCCATGGTGAAGAAGTGGTGCAGCCACACCACGAACGACAGGATGCCGATCGCCAGCGTTGCACCCACCATCGACTTGTAGCCGAACAGCTTCTTGCGCGAGAACGTGGCGGTGATCTCGGAGAAGATACCGAACGCCGGTAATACCAGGATGTACACCTCCGGGTGGCCCCAGGCCCACACCAGGTTGACGTACATCATCGGGTTGCCACCCAGGTCATTGGTGTAGAAGTTGAAGTCCAGGTAGCGGTCCAGGGTGAGCGCGCCGAGGGCGACGGTCAGGATCGGGAACGCGGCAATGATGATCACGCTGGTGACTAGCACGGTCCAGGTGAACACCGGCATCTTCATCAAGGTCATGCCCGGCGCACGCATGCGCAGGATGGTGATGAACAGGTTGACGCCGGTCAGCAATGTGCCGACACCGGAGGCCTGCAACGCCCAGATGTAGTAATCAACACCTACCCCTGGACTGAACTCGATGCCGGACAGCGGCGGATACGCCACCCAGCCGGTCATCGCGAACTCGCCAAGGCCCAGCGAGATCATCATCAGCGCAGCGCCGACCACGAAGATCCAGAAGCTGAAAGCATTGAGGAAGGGGAAGGCCATGTCGCGCGCGCCGATCTGCAGCGGCACCACGATGTTCATCAGGCCCACCACGAACGGTGTGGCCACGAAGAAGATCATGATCACGCCATGCGCGGTGAAGATCTGGTCGTAGTGCTCCGGTGGCAGGAAGCCATCACTGCCGGGGCCGGCCGCGGCTAACTGCGCGCGCATCATCAGTGCATCGGCAAAGCCGCGCACCAACATCACCAGCGCCACCACGATGTACATGATGCCGATCTTCTTGTGGTCCACGGTGGTGAACCAGTCGCGCCACAGCACGCCCCACAACTTGAAATAGGTGACGGCGGCGAGCAATGCGATGCCGCCAAGCACCATGCCCGCCAATGTCACCACGACGATCGGGTCGTGCAACGGCACGGCGTCCCACGTCAACTTACCGAACATGCTCATTACTCCTGGGAGGCCTTGGGTTCTGCGTTGTGGCCGGACGTGGCCGCGGTGTTCTCACCCACGCCGATGAACTGGTCGATCACCTTCTTGAACAGCAGCGGCTCGACGCTGGCGAAGTGGCGCACCGGTTCTTTACGCGTCGGCGCGGCCAGGCGCTTGAATTCGTCGAAGCTCAGTTGATCCGGCGACTGCCGCACCTGCGCAACCCAGTCATCGAACTGCGGCTGGCTCATCGCGGTGGCGACGAACTTCATGTTGGAGAAGCCGTGGCCGCTGTAGTTGCCCGACATGCCGTCGAACTTGCCTTGCTCGTTCGCCACCAGGTGCAGTTGCGTGCGCATGCCGGCCATCGCATAGATCTGCCCACCGAGCTGCGGGATGAAGAAGGTATTCATCGTCGAGTTGGAGGTGATGTCGAAGGCCAGCTGCTGCCCGGCCGGGAAGTTGAGCTGGTTGACCGTGGCGATGCCCAGGTCCGGGTAGACGAACACCCATTTCCAGTCGGTGGCGATCACTTCCACATGCAGCGGCTCGCCGGGAATATCCAGCGGCTTGTAAGGGTCAAGCTCGTGGGTGGATTTCCACACGATCACGGCGAGCACGGCGACGATGATCAGGGGCACGCCCCAGACCACGATTTCCACTTTGGTGGAGTGCGCCCAATCGGGCATGTACTTGGCCTTGGTATTGCCGGAGCGGTAGCGCCAGGCAAACACGAAGGTCAGCACGATGGCCGGTATCACCACGATCAGCATCAAGGCGATGCAGATGATGATCAGGTCGCGCTGGGCAATGCCCACGTCGCCCTTGGAGTCCAGTAGTACCCAGTTGCAGCCAGACAGGCCCACGCATGCCAAAGCGGCCAGCGCTGGGCGGATGCGTTTCCAGCAGATATTCATTGAAGGTCGACCGTGTTGAAGGAGCTCTTGAGCGGGGACCGCCGATGCCCGGCGCATAGGCCGGGAGCGGCTACACTGTCCGTACGGCGGTGCCTACAAAAGGATTGCCGATCCAGTCAAGTCCATACAAGATACATCATTGTATGGGTTGGTGCACGTACAAAGCAGGGAAGGTTCACCCGATGCAGCAGCCAGCCGCAGGCCGACGCCTGAAAAAGCCCAACCGGACCTGGGTCCGTCCCTTCGCCGAGGGCACCGGTCCGCTCTACCTGCAGATTGCCCAGCAGGTACGCGACGCCGTGGACGATGGTGTGCTGCAACCCGGCGACCGGCTGCCGCCGCAGCGCGACTTGGCCCAGCTGATGGGCGTGGACCTGACCACGGTCACCCGTGCCTACGCCGAGCTGCGCCAGTCCGATCTGCTCGACGCGCAGGGCGCCGGCGGCACCTTCATCGCCATGTCGGCCGGCAACAGCGCCACCTCGGTGGACCTCAGCATGAACATCCCGCCGCTGCTGGGCAGCAGCCCGTTCGCGCAGAGCATGGAGCGCGGCTTCCAGCAGCTCAGCCAGCAGCTGGGGCAGGGCGAGCTGATGAGTTACCACGTCGGCGCGGGCTCCCGCGACGACCGCGCCGCCGCTGTGCAGTGGCTGGCGCCCATCCTCGGCAGCGTCTCCGCCGAGCGGGTGGTGATCTGCCCCGGCGCGCAGGCCGCGCTATGCGCCATCGTGCTGGCCAAGACCCAGCCGGGTGACCTGATCGCCGCCGAACAGCTCACCTATCCGGGCCTGCTGGCCGCCGCCCGCGTGCTGCAGCGGGGCATCGTCTCCATCGCCATGGACGCCGAAGGCATGCTGCCGGACGCGCTGGAAGCGGCCTGCCAGCAGCGCAAGCCGGCCCTGATCTACCTGATCCCGACCATCCAGAACCCGACCACCGCGACCATGTCGCAGGCCCGCCGCGCCGCCATCCTGGCGATTGCGCGCCGCCATGGCGTGGCGGTGGTGGAGGACGATCCGTACTGGCTGCTGGCCGCCGACGCGGCGCCGCCGCTGGCGGTGGATAGCCACCCGGACGCGCCGGTCTACTACGTTTCCACCCTGTCCAAGTGCCTGGCGCCGGGCCTGCGCACCGCCTACCTGGTGGTGCCGCCGGGCGAGCCAATGGAGCCGCTGCTGGACGCCCTGCGCTCAATCGCGCTGATGCCGACCCAGTCGATGGTGGCGGTGGCCTCGCACTGGATCCGCAGCGGCCAGGCCGATGAGATGGTGCGCCGCTTCCAGCAGGAGCTGCGCCAGCGCCAGCAGATTGCCGCGCGCATCCTGCCCAAGCCCTATCAGGCGCACCCGTCCGGCCTGCATGTGTGGCTGCCGTTGCCGCCAAGGCTGGACCAGTACCGGCTGATCCAGGCCGCGCAGGCGCAGGGTCTGGGCATCGCCAGCTCGGAGGCCTTCAGCATCGAGGAGCAGGCCGGCAATGCCATCCGCCTGTCCCTGGGCGGGGCGGTGGATCAGCACAGCCTGGCGGCGGCGTTGACCAAGCTGACCGAGGTCATCTCGGCTGCGCCTGAGACGCGAACGCAGGCGATTGTCTGACCGGCCTCCGGTCATATCCATACAAAAGTGATACATTGCATATCTTGTATGGATATGCGGGTAGCTGCTGTGCGTCGGGACAAGCTGAAGTTTCATCTGGTGATGCTGGGCTGCGCCGGTTTCGTGGTGCTGGCGCTGGCGTCGCTGGTCTATGTCTGCTCGCGGCCGCAGACCGCCGATGTGCAGGCCAGTGAGCGCGCGGCCATCGAGCAGTGCCTGCAGCGCAGCCGCGCGCCGGAGCGTACCGAGATCTACCGCCGCGCCCAGGCCGATTCCTGCGCCGAGATGCTGGAACAGTACGAGCACAAGTTCGGCGCGGACGCCGCCTCGTGAGCCCGCCCAACGGCGCATCGCCGCGCCGGCGAGGGATGCGGCTGTGGATCGCAGCGGGCTGCGTGTTGATGGCCGGTATCGCGATAGCCCTATGGCAGTACTTCGGCCTCAGTGAGCAGGCCACGTTCGCCGAGCAGGCCATCGTCTTCGACGACACCCAACTCAAGCTGCCGCTGGAACTGGCTGGCGCGAATGGGCGCATCCGCGTCGTGCATTTCTGGGACCCGGCCTGCAAGGTTTGCAACCGCGAAACCGGCGCGCACCTGAGCTACCTGATCAGCATGTACCGCCGCGCCAACATCGATTTCTACGCGGTGCGCCGCCCGGGCACGACAGGTGAGCTGCCCGAGTATCTGCGTGGTCGTTTGCAGGAGCTGCCGACGATTGAAGGCGCCGAACATATTCCGGTCAGCCCTGCGGTTGCGATCTGGGACAGGCAAGGGCATCTGGCCTACGCCGGCCCGTACAGCATCGGCATGGTCTGCAATTCGGCCAATAGCTTTGTCGAGCCCATCCTCGACAAGCTGGTCGATGGCCAGACGGTGCGCCCACGCGGATTGCTGGCGGTGGGCTGTTACTGCCCTTGGCAAAACAAATCTTGATCCGCTGCTGATGAATCTGCATGCGCGCCAGCGTGCGTGGACGTTTTGTCCGCGCAAAAAAAACAGCGGGCACCCGCTCCAACCGACCGATGGTTGGGAGCAGGCACCCGCCGCTGATGTAAACAATACGTGGCTACATCGTCCATACATGGTGCGACAGGATGTCGCAGTTTTTGCCGTTAAATATGGGGTTTGGCGATGAACTGGATGGACAGCGCGCTGCGCAGCAACGGCCCGATCTACCTGCGCATCGTCAACAGCATCGAGCGCAGCATGAACACCGGCGAGCTGGTGCCCGGTCATCGCCTGCCATCGCAGCGCGCATTGGCCAAGCAACTCGGCATCGATCTGACCACGGTGACGCGTGCGTTTGATGAAGCACGCCGACGCGGCCTGATCGAAGCGCGCGGGCCACAGGGCAGTTTCATCGCACCACCGAAAGCAGCCTTCGGCCAACCAGTCGACCTGAGCATGAATGTGCCGCCGGTGCCAGATGCATTGGCCTTGAACGATGCCTTGCGACGTGGCGCAGCCGCCGTGCTTGCACGCAGCAATGCGCCCAACCTGATGACGTATCACCTTGCTGGCGGCAGCCCGACCGACCGGCACGCGGCGACCAGCTGGCTGCAGCCGATGCTGGGCGATGTTGCCGATACGGCATTGGTGGTGGCTGAAGGCGCGCAGTCGGCACTGGCCTCGATCCTGATCAGCCAGACCCAGGAAGGCGAGGTGATTCTTTGCGATCACCTTGTGTATCCCGGCTTGCTGCAGGCGGCACGATCATTGGGGCGACGCTTGCTGCCGGTCGATGGTGATGCGGAAGGGATTTGCCCGGAGGCGTTGGAGCGTGCCTCGCGGCAGAGTGGGGCACGCATGGTTTACCTCAACCCCAGCTGCAACAACCCGACGGCGCTGACGATTCCCTCGCAGCGACGTGTTGAGCTGGCACGTGTGCTGCAGCGGCTGGATTTGTTGATGATCGAAGATGATCCGTATTGGCATCATGCTGTGGAAAAGCCAACGCCGATTGCGGCGCTGGCACCGGCACATGTGTATTACGTATCGACGTTGTCGAAGGCGATCAGTCCCGGTCTGCGTACTGCCTTCGTACGTTGTCCGTCGGAGCGGCACGCTGAAGGATTGGCGACGGCATTGCGATCGATCTGCTTGATGGGCCATCCACTGGTGATGGCACTGGTCAGTCAGATGCTGTTGGATGGATCGGCAACGGCATTGTTGAATCAGGTGTTGGATGAAGCGCGCGAACGCGCCGCACTCGCGGCACACCTGCTGGTGCCTTCATTGAAAGTGCAGGCAGCTGGATTGCATGCATGGTGCAGCGTGCCCGAGCCCTGGACCGATGCTGGCTTCGTGCGCGCCGCCCAACTGCAGGGCCTGGCGATCTCGCCGTCATCGGCATTCCGGCCGGATGGCGCGCAACGCAGCCGAGGCTTCAGGCTGTCATTGGGGCAGGCAAGCAATAGGCGCCAACTGCAAAGCGCCTTGCGCCGCATCAACCAACTGGTAGATGCCCCAGATTCAAACAACGCGGCATGAACCGGTAGTGCCGAGCCATGCTCGGCAGAGGCCTTGTGAGCAATGCAGCAATTGTAGTGCCGAGCCATGCTCGGTAGAGGCCCTACAAGCAATGCAGCGACTGTAGTGCCGAGCCATGCTCGGCAGGGGCCTTACAAGCAATGCTGCAGGAGCGGCGTAAGCCGCGAAGCTGGCAATGCATCAACCGCAGATCAACCGCGAACAGCACCCCTCCCCAACCCTCCCCTTGCCTGCGGCAAAGGGAGGGAGCGTAGTGCCGAGCCATGCTCGGCAGGGGCCTTACAAGCAATGCTGCAGGAGCGGCGTAAGCCGCGAAGCTGGCAATGCATCAACCGCAGATCAACCGCGAACAGCACCCCTCCCCAACCCTCCCCTTGCCTGCGGCAAAGGGAGGGGGCAGACGCGCGCTGCGGTCAGTTCCAGTTCTGCTCACCGCTTCAATGCGTACGCACCAAACGTACTGCCGATGAATCCACCTGCGGTGTCGGTACTGAGCAAGCTCGCATCAAGCGCTTCACCTACACGCTGCCATTGCCCGGGTTGTGGCGAGAACCATGCCTGCGCACGTGCTCCATCCAGGGTGAATCGCAGGCCCGTATTATCGCCAGCGCCGCTTAGATTCTTCTGCGCCAGCAGCGTCCCTGTCTCCGGCGAATCCTTGCCGGCGCGCAGGTACAGAACTACCCGGCGCGCACCGTTGCTGGCTTCAATGCCCAGCACATAGTGATAGCGCTCGTTCTGCAGCCAGGCCAATCCTGCCAACTCTCCATCAGCCACAGACTCGGCCGACAACTGCATATCCAGGGTCGCGCGATGGTGCTGAAGGCGATGTCCCAGATAGTGGGCCTGTTCTTCTGCACCCTCGGCGCCCAGCGGCGTCGTGCCGGCTTGCAGCTTCAACCCTCCAGCGCCTGTGTTGAACCACGCGCGCTGCGGTGGATGCAGGGTTAGCCATTGTGGCGGCAGCTTCGCGTCGCTGAAGTTTTCCGTCCAGGTGGATACGGCGCTATCGGTGACAGTCGCGTTCGCGCCAGCAATCTGCGGGCGCGGCAGCTGCAGCGGTACTTCGGCGCCGCGTGGCAGCACCTGCGGCCAGCCTTCGTGCCATTGCACCGGCAGCAGGAAGGTTTCGCGGCCGAGATTGTATTGATTGCCGCGATACGGTCGGGTCGCAAGGAATACGGTCCACCAGCTGCCATCAGCCAGCTGCACGAACTGCGCATGCCCAGCCGAGGTCACCGGATTGGCGCGCTTGGGATCGAGGTCGCGCTGGGTCAGTACCGGGTTGTTGGGGCCAGCCTGATACGGACCCGTCAGGCGGCGGCTGCGCCAGATCATCTGCGCATGCTGCTCGCCTGTGCCGCCTTCTGCGGCGGTCAGGTAGTACCAGCCGTCGTGCTTGAAGATATGTGGGCCTTCGATGTGTTCAGGCTTGCTGACAGGGGCGGCACCGCCATCTACCAGCAGTCGCCGCTCAGCAATGGCCTTGCCGCTGGTCAGATCGATCTGCTGCAACCAGATCGCACGGTGGCCGTCGTAGCGCAGCTCGCCATCGGGCACATCGTTGTGCACGACCCAACTACTGCCATCGGCATCGAAGAACAGGGAAGGATCGATGCCGCGCACCTGCAGCCAGACCGGGTCCGACCATGCCCCGGCCGGATTGTCGGCGTGGATCAGGAAGTTGCCGCTGTCGCAGTAGAAACAGGTGTTGACGATGTAGAAGCGGCCGTCCTTGTGGCTGATCGAGGCAGCGAACAGGCCGCGGGTGAGCTCGTCCTTGCCGTAGTTGATCTGGCTGGGGCGGTCGATGGCATTGCCGATCTGTGTCCAGTTCACCAGGTCGCGGCTGTGGTGGATCGGCAGGCCGGGGAAATAGCCGAACGTGGAGTTGACCAGATAGAAGTCATCGCCAGCGCGCACGATCGACGGGTCCGGGTAGAAGCCGGGCAGGATCGGGTTGCGGTAATTGCCGGTCGCCAACGGCGCATGCCGTTCATTGCCCTGGTAGCTGATCGAGTGCACCAGCACTTCGGCATTGCTGGCCGGTGCCAGCAGGCAGAGCAACATCCACAGCAGGCGACTACGCATGGGCGGCTTTGTCCAGGCTTGGAGAAGCCTTGGAATCTAGCAGTTAACGCCAATGCTGGTGGAGTGCCGTCTGCCCAATCAACATCGGGGTGGGCGGGGGGGGTTGGGTTGGGGGCCCCCACGGAGCCCCGGGTGGTGGGGGGGTGTAGAGGCGGGGGTGGGTCAGTGTCGGGGGGGCGGCGGGG
>NZ_JBRRCU010000104.1:0-8041 GCF_056759195.1 Stenotrophomonas sp. STEN083
GCTCGTCTGTCGGCTGGTATCCGCAGATATCATGTTGACGGTCCCTCCACCCTAGCTCCTACATACCTCGTAGGAGCCAGGAGGAACATACAAGCCATGCTCGGCTGGGGCTTCACCAGTAGACCCAAACGTAGTGCCCAGCCATGCTCGGCAGAGGCTTTACCGGTAAAGCTCCAGCCGAGCATGGCTCGGCTCTACCGGGATCACGTGCATTTTCAGCTTCGCGGCTCGGGTCGCTCCTGCAAAGCACCAGATCAGTACAGATCCATCGGGTCCACATCCAGCGACCAGCGCACGCGGCGCGCCTGCGGCAGACCATAGGCCTGCGCCATCAAGCCATCCAGCGCTGCATGCAACGGTCGCCGCTGCTCGGCTGACATCAACAGCTGTGTGCGTTGGAAACCCGCACGGCGCGGCATCGGTGCCGGCATTGGTCCAAAGCGTTCGACGTCCTTCTGTTTGGGAAGCAGGTGCTTGAGCTCAGCCAGGAATTCATTGGCCTGCTCCACCTGTTTGGCTTCGGCACGCAGCATTGCCATATGTGCGAACGGTGGAAATCCGGCCGCTTCGCGCTGCAATAGTTCGGCTTCGGCAAAGGCGTGGTAACCGCCGTTGACCAAGGTGTGCAGCAAGGCGTTGTCCGGGTGATGCGTCTGCAACCAGACCTCGCCGGGGCGCTCGGCTCGACCGGCGCGGCCAGCGACCTGGATCAACTGCTGCGCCAGTTTTTCACTGGCACGGAAGTCGGATGAGAACAGGCCCTCGTCGATGCCGACCACCACCACCAAGGTCAGCTTCGGCAGGTCATGGCCCTTGGCCAGAATCTGCGTGCCAACCAGGATGCCGGGTTGATCGCCGAGGGTTGCCAGCGTCTGCTCCAGCGCATCGCGGCGACTGGTGGTGCTGCGGTCGATGCGCAGCACCGGGTAATCCGGGAACAACTGCAGCAGGCGCTCTTCCAGGCGCTCTGTACCAATGCCCTGCGGCTGTAGTGCGAGGCTGGCGCAATCCGGGCAGGCCAGCGGCACTGGTTGGCGCGCGCCGCAATGATGGCACTGCAGTCGGCGGCCGCCGCCGTGCACCGTCATCGGTGTCTTGTGCAATGGCGTGCTGCAGCGTTTGCAGGGGGCGGTCCAGCCGCAGTCATGGCAGAGCAGCACCGGCGCATAACCGCGGCGGTTCTTGAATACCAGGACCTGGCTACCGGCTTTCAGCTGCTGCTCGATGCCGACCAGCACTTCCGGTGACAGCCCATCCTGCAGCGGCCGCTTGCGCACGTCGAAGACACGCACGCCCGGCGGCTTGGCATCACCGGCACGCTGTTGCAGGCGCAGATGCGTGTAGCGACCGCTGCGTGCGTTGTGCAGGGATTCCAATGATGGCGTTGCACTGCCCAGCACCACCGGCACATTCAGTGCCTTGCCGCGCACCATGGCGAAATCGCGTGCGTGGTAACGGATGCCGTCCTGCTGCTTGTAGCTGCCGTCATGCTCTTCGTCGATGACGATCAAGCCGGCCTGCGGCAGTGGTGTGAAAATCGCCGAGCGGGTACCGACGATAACGCGCGCTTCGCCGCGCGAGGCGGCGGCCCAGACGCGTGCACGTTCGTTGTCGTTCAAGCCCGAATGCAGCGCATGCACTGGAATGCCCAGACGGCTGCGGAAACGGTGCAGGGTTTGCGGGGTCAGGCCGATCTCCGGTACCAGCACCAACGCCTGCTTGCCTTGCTGCAGGCAATGGCAGATGGCCTGCAGGTAAACCTCGGTCTTGCCGCTGCCGGTGACGCCGTCGAGCAGGAAGGGCTGGAAGCCCTCGGCCGCCTGCAATGCGTCGATCGCCGCTTGCTGCTGCAGGTTCGGCACCGGGCCGGCGACGATACGGGGCTGCGGAATCACCGCTGCCACTTCGATGCGCTGCGCATGCTCGCGCTTGAGCAGCGCGCGCGCGGCGCTGCGCCAGTCGTCCAGCTGATCGTCCAGCAGGTCTTCATTGACCGCACCTTCCAGCAACAGCGTCGCCAGACGTTGTGGACGGGTACCGCTGCGCAGACGCGCATAACCGGCGCGGCCTGCCTCGGTCAGTTCCCAAGCCCAACCATGGGTATCGGCCAGCGGCTCGCCGCGGCGCAGGGGCGCCGGCAGCGCGGTGGCGATCACCTCGCCCAGCGGGGCGTGGGTATAGCGTGCCAGCCAGCGCAGCGAGGCGCTGAGTTCGCCCTGCAGCAGCGCGGCCTCATCCAGCCATTGCAGGGCCGGGCGCAAGGCCGCCGGATCATCGCTGTGGCCGATGGCCTCGACCACCCCGACCAGCTCGCGCGGACCGAATGGCACCCGCAACCTACGTCCCACATCGCTGGCCTCGGGCGCGGGGGCGCCGGCCGGGGGCAGGTAGTCGAACAGCTGAGGCAGGGGCACCGGCAGGGCGAGGCGCAGAGTGGGACAGTCAGGCATGGGCCAAGTTTAGCCGCTGGTGGAGGTTTGGCTGCCGCGATTCTCCCGCCTGCAGATGCTGTGAAGTCCTGCATAAATGCGGCGTAAACGCTGGCTGCGCTTGGAGATTTATTGTTATCCACACTTCCTGTGGATAACTCTGTGGGTGAGTAATGTGCTCCACGCGTTCAGGGCGATGGAGCAAGCCTTTGGGTCAACTTGGTCAAAAAATAGCCACATCAAATATTTAAGCAAAATCAATAAGTTATCCGTGAAACAAAATAGAAATACAGTCTCACGGCGGCTTGCTTGAGTCGCTTGTCACAGCGTATTGACGCTGTGCACAAGTTGTTGCAGAGGCTTGCAGACTCGGTCCGGTGATGGCTTGGGGCGTCGGCAGCAGGGTGTGCGCTCGGTATCATCACAGCATGACGGAGTTCACATGATGGCTGCACCAGCCCCTCTTTCGCCGGCCGCAGCCAATGCTCTGTCCGCCTTTTTGCGCGGGGTGGAACGTCGCGCCCTGGTAGTTGCTGAATTGCAGGCCGGCGATGCCGCTGTCGGCGAGCGCGCGGTGGCCGTGGCCATGCGTGCGTTTGCCGGGCATGCCGCGCAGTTGCTGATGGTCGAATGGCCGGCCCGCTTCTGGGGCCTGCTGTGCAGCACCCCGCAGTTGCTGAAGCCAACCAACCCAGGCAACTGGGAGCCAGCCTTCACCCATCTGGGCACGCTGGCAGCGGGCGAGCGCCTGGCGCTGCTGCTGCGGATTGGCGCCGGCCTGGACGAAGCGCCTGCCTCGGCGGTGCTGGGTGTGGACGCCAACGCCTATCGGCAAGCCCTGGCTGGCGCCTGCCCGATGGATGCCGGTGGCCGCCCTGATGCCGCCAGTTGGCGCGCCTTGGCCGAGCAGGTGCAGGCGCTGATCCGCGACCTGTCGCCGCCGCGGCTGCAGCAGCTCGAACAGCTGCGCGAATCGGTTATTACCGGTGCCTCGCCTGTTGCCTCCGCTCCGGCCGCCAGCGCAAGCAGCAGCCCGCGCTTGGAAGACGACCGTCGCCGCAAGCCCGCAGCGCGGCGCAAGCAGTCCAAACCGTGGACGCTACGCACCTGGCTACTGCTGTGCCTGCCGCTGTTGCTGCTGGCGGTGGTGGCGTTGTGGTGGTGGCGCTCGCATACGGCAGTGAGCGCCGATCCGAATGGCGGCAATGGGCTGGCCGACAATGGTCCGGTGCAGGTGGAATCGCTGCCCGACGACAGTACTCCGGCCGGGCCGGGCGAAGACCCGCATGCGGCTACCGATGCGGCCATGCTGGCCGATCCTGCGTTGGACACGGCCCGTGATGCCGATTTCAATGCCTGGTATGCAGCCGGTGGCCCGATCCCGGTGGATGAATCACAACCGCAACCCAGCCGCCCGGAACCGGCCGGTGCTGCGCTGGAGACCAGCGATGCGGATGAATAAGTTCGGCTTGGCCTGGCTGGTGCTGATCGTGGCGCTGCCCTTGCATGCTGCCGCACCGACTGCTGTGCCGGCGCTGCCGTCCAGTTCCGTCACCACCGGCGTTGTCAGCACGCGCAGCGCCTGGGCCTCGATGAGTCCGGAGCAGAAGCGCGAGGTTCGTAGTCGCTATGCAGCCTGGCAGGCATTGCCGGGCAGTGAACAACAACGCGTCCGCCAGGCGGCGGCGGCAATCGCGGCGTTGCCGGATGCGCAGCGCCGAGCCCTGCGTGCGCGCTACATGGCTATCGACCAGATGCACCGCGATGGTTGGTTGCTGGGCCCGCAGCTGGGTGTGTTGTATCCACGCCTGCAGCCCTTGCTGGGCTACCTGCCGGCTGCCGAGCGCGAGCCTGTGATTGCCCTGCTGCGGCAACTCGATGCCGCCCAGCTGGAGCAGCTGAGCCTGATTTCGCAGCGCACCCCGCCGCAGCAACGTGAAGAACTGCGCACGCAACTGCTGGCCTTGGCACCGGCGCAGCGCGATGCCTGGCTACGCGAGAAAGTCGGGCATTAACTGCTTCGCTGTGCGGCACCGCTCCGCCCGTTCATCCGCGGTGCGGGGCCGTAACTGCCTTGCCACGTTAGAATAGGCAGTCCGCGACCCGGCATCTGAGCGCTTCCTGCGCCGGCCGCAGTCTGCGTCTCCTTCTGTTTATGTCCATGTCTCCCGCCACGCCGCGCTTCATGCAAGAAGTGCGGACGACCGGACTGCTTGCCCTGCCTTTGGTGCTGGGCCACGTCTCCACCGGTCTAATTGCTTTTGTCGACAACACCATCGCTGGCCACCATGGCACCGATACCTTTGCTGCGGTCAGCATCGGTACGGCCCTGCTATGGCTGCCGATGCTGGTGCCGATCGGCACCCTGATCTCGCTTACCGCCTCGGTATCGCAGCTGCACGGCGCTGGCCGTGACCGCGAAATCGGCCCCTTGTTCCGCCAAGCATTGTGGCTGGGCGTGGGTCTGAGCGCGTTGATGTTCCTGTTCCTGAGCGTGGTGCCGGCGTTCCTGCCAGCGTTTGGTATCGCGCCGGAAATCGTGCCCGGTGCCACCGACTTCCTGCATGCCATCCGCTGGGGCGTGCCTGCGTTGACCCTGTACTTCTGCATGCGCTACCTCAGTGAAGGCATGCACTGGACACTGCCGACCATGCTGATCGGTTTCGGTGGCCTGTTGGTGCTCGGCCCCTTGGGCTATGCGCTATGCAACGGCAAGTTCGGCTTCCCCGAGATGGGCGCCGAAGGCCTGGGCATCGCCTCCTCGGTGACCATGTGGGTGCAGGCGCTGGCCTTCGCCACCTACCTGTGGACCACCAAGCGCTTCGCCCACCTGCAGTTGTTCAGTCACTTCGAATTGCCGCGTCCGCGCGCGATCTGGGACCTGCTGCGTACCGGCCTGCCGATTGGCATCACCGTGCTGATGGAAGGCGGCTTGTTCATCATCACCGCGTTGCTGATCGGCCGTATCGGTGCGACCGAGGCCAGCGCCCACCAGATCGCGATCAATGTGGCACAGCTGTGCTTCATGATCCCGATGGGCGTGGCCGAGGCCACCACCGTGCGCGTCGGCCATGCGGTCGGCAGCAATGATCCGCTGGGCGTGCGCCGGGCAACCTGGGCTGGTTACGCGATCGTGCTGGTGACCCAGATGGTGTCGATTACCGCCTTGCTGCTGGGCCATGACGTGGTGGTCGGCCTGTATACCGACGACCTTGCGGTGGCCGCGTTGGCCTCCACCTTGTTGTTGTATGCGGCTACCTTCCAGATCCCCGATGGCATCCAGGTGCTGTCCGCTGGTGCCCTGCGTGGGCTCAAGGACACCCGGGTGCCGATGTTCATTGCCATGTTCGCCTATTGGGGCGTGGGCATGCCGGTCGGTGCCGGGCTTGGCCTTGGCCTGGGCTGGGGGCCGCAGGGTATGTGGATCGGCCTGATCATTGGTTTGACCGTGGCCGCAGTGCTGCTGGGTTGGCGGCTGCGGATCAGCAGCAGCCGGCTTATCGCCCAGGCTACCCCCTGACTTAAAGGCCATGCCGGTGGCCTCCGGTTATGCGTATCCTGACTTGCAACCAGCCCCAATCGGAGCGTCCATGAATCCCCCCCCTGTGCCACGCCGCAATCCCGTTGCCAGCTTCTTCATCGGCATCTGGGACGTGATGAATTTCACCCGCCGGTTGATCCTCAACCTGCTGTTCTTCGGCCTGTTGTTCCTGATCCTGATCGGCTTGATGGTCGCCGTGGGCAAGGGCGCTTCGTCGACGACGGTGCTGCAGGAAGGCACCACCCTGGTGATCGCGCCGGAAGGCCGCCTGGTCGAGCAGTACAGCACCGACCCGCTCAGCCGCGCGCTGGGCAAGGCGCTGGGTGAAACCAATGCCGAAGAGCTGCAGCTGCGCGATCTGATCCGCGCCATCGAAGCGGCCAAGGACGACAAGAAGATCAACCGCGTGGTGCTGCAGCTGGACAAGCTGCAGCCCAGTGGCTTTGCTTCGATGCGTGAAGTGACCGCCGCGCTGCAGGATCTGCGTGCTGCCAACAAACAGGTCGTGGCCTTCAGCGAGAACATGGGCCAGTCGCAGTACCTGCTGGCCGCACAGGCCGATGAGGTCTACCTCGACCCGATGGGCGGCCTGTTGCTGGAAGGTCTGGGGCGCTACCGCCAGTATTTCCGCAGTGGCCTGCAGGACAAGCTGGGCGTGGACGTACACCTGTTCAAGGTGGGTGAGTTCAAGTCTGCCGCCGAGCCCTACGTGCTCGACGCCGCCTCGCCGCAGGCCAAGGAAGCCGACCTGTTCTGGATGAACGACGTGTGGCAGCGCTACCTGGGCGACATCGCCAAGGCGCGCAAACTCGACGCCGCACAGCTGGCCGCCGGCATCGACACGCTGCCGGAGGGCATTGCCGCCGCCGAAGGCGACCTGGCCCGTTTCGCCCTGCAGCAGAAGCTGGTGGATGGCCTGAAGACCCGTGAAGAAGTGGATGCCCTGCTCACCGAGCGCGGCGTGGCCGATGGCGATGCTGACGGTGGCTACCGCCAGATCGGCCTGGGCGACTACCTGACCCAGCTCGACGCACGCCGTTCGCCGATGGATTCGCGTCCGCAGGTGGCGGTGGTGGTTGCCGAAGGTGAAATCGCCGGTGGTGATCTGCCGGCCGGTCGCATCGGCGGCGTATCGACCTCGGCGCTGCTGCGCGAGGCACGCGACGACGACGACGTGAAGGCGGTGGTGCTGCGCGTGGACTCGCCGGGCGGTGAAGTATTCGCCTCCGAGCAGATCCGCCGTGAAGTGGAAGCGCTCAAGGCCGCCGGCAAGCCGGTGGTGGTATCGATGGGTGACATGGCCGCATCCGGTGGTTACTGGATCAGCATGAACGCCGACCGCATCTATGCCGACGAATCCACCATCACCGGCTCGATCGGCATCTTCGGCATGATCCCGAACTTCGCCCGCAGCCTGGACAAGATCGGCGTGCACACCGACGGTGTAGGCACCACCCGTTTTGCTGGCGCGTTCGACGTGACCCGGCCGATGGACCCGGCCGTGGGCCAGGTGATCCAGTCGGTGATCAACAAGGGCTATGCCGATTTCACCGGCAAGGTTGCAGCCGCACGCAACAAGCCGGTTGAAGCGGTGGATGAAGTCGCACGTGGCCGCGTGTGGAGCGGTGCGCAAGCCAAGGAGCGCGGTCTGGTTGATGCCTTCGGTGGTTTGAAGGCGGCCGTTGCCGATGCAGCGCAGCGCGCCAAGCTTGGTGAAAGCGACAAGTTCCGCGTGCGTTACATCGAGAAGGCAGCCACTCCGTTCGCGCAGTTCATGACCGGCTTTGCCGGCAGCCGAGCCGGCGCCTGGATGCTGGCCGACTCGGGTGTAGCACGCATGCTGATTGCCAAGCAGATGCCGGAGCTGGACACCCAGCTGCGCTTTGTCGAAGACGCAGTGAAGGACCGCAATGGCGCACCGGTGAAGTCGCTGGCGTATTGCTTCTGCGGTTTGTAAGCGTGCTGGCTTGATGTGTAGCGACAACGCCGCCCAAGGGCGGCGTTGTTGTTTATGCATGTAGTGCCGAGCCATGCTCGGCAGAGGCTTTCCCGGTAATGCCCATTGCCGAGC
>NZ_JBRRCU010000105.1:0-6600 GCF_056759195.1 Stenotrophomonas sp. STEN083
GTGGGTGGGTCCGGTGTTGGGGGCCCCTGGCTGGGGCCTCCTTGGGCGGGCGTGGCGGGGCCGGGCGAGCGCCGGCCGGCGGGGGCCCGCCCCACTACAGGGTGTTGCCGGCAATGCTGGAAATGCCTGAAAGCCAACCCCTCCCCAACCCTCCCCTACGCCTTTGGCGCAAGGGAGGGGGCAGAAGCACCCAGCAAGCAAGCCTTACCCCGCAATTGCTCCAGCATCGCCGCGCCATTGCTGATGAAAGCATCATCAGCCGCTGTACCCGCTTCAACCGCCAACGCCTGCAATTGCTCAAGCCCGCTGAGCCGGGGAAACTGCTCCAGCCTCTCCAGCAGCCGGTACAGCAACGGCGAAAGCTCGGAGAAAACAATATCGCCATCAGCCTCGCGTCTGGCCAGCAGCAACGTCGGCTGTAGCGGTAGCTCAACGGGCTGATAATCCAGACCAATCCTATGCACCGGCCACTGGTAAGCCAGCGCCCGGCACCAGGGGGAACAGACCGGGCTGCCAGTCAACAAGTCACCATCAGGATCATGCGCGGGCAGTGCTTCATCGCTGATCTTCAGCGCCAGCTCGATCCATTCGTAATGTGCAAGCTCCAGCAGCCAAGGCGCTTGCGGATCGGCGGATCGATTGTCCAGAAAGGCAATGAACTCCTGCCCGATTTCCGGAAACAGCGGTGTATGTGCACGGTGCTCGCGGCAGAAACCACGCACCAGCTGCTGCCAGCGCGACTCGCCCAAGGTACGTGCGATAACCGGGAAATTGGCAGTCAACAGGCTCTGGATATTGTTGAAATACAGCTCGCGATACACCTGCATGCGTCTGTCGGCGATACCTGCCGGAGCAGGTTGTTGCAACGGGTCGCGCAGGTGCGCGGCAAAGTGCATCTGTAATTGGCGCAGTGACTCAGCCATGAGCGGCCTGCTGCAACTGACGGATACGCGTCAGTTCTTCCAGCAGCTCGGACAGCGGCGGGAAGTTGAAGTCGCGCTCCAGCAGGGTGGGGCGCACGCCATGCATGGCGTAGGTGTCGGCCAGCAGCGCCCAGACATCGCCCTTGACCGGCATGCCGTGGGTGTCGATCTTCAAATCTTCGGCTTCGTCGTGATGACCGGCGACGTGGTAGCTGGCAATGCGCTGTGAGGGCAGGCGTGCCAGAAACGCGCGCGCGTCATAACCGTGGTTGATGGCGTTGACGTAGACGTTGTTGACGTCCAGCAGCAGGTCGCAATCGGCTTCGTCGAGCACTGCATTGATGAAATCTGCCTCGTCCATGTCCGCTGCAGGTACTGCGTAGTAGGAGGCATTTTCCACGGCAATACGACGACCGAGGATGTCCTGGGTCTGGCGGATGCGGGCGGCAACATGCTGCACGGCTTCGGTGGTGAAGGGCAGCGGCAGCAGCTCGTAGAGATGGCCGTCATCCGTGCACCAGCTGAGGTGCTCGCTGTACAGCGCGACCTGATGCTGGTCGAGGAAGCGCCGCGTGCGTGCAAGGAATTCCACATCCAGCGGGGCGGGGCCACCCAGCGACAGCGACAATCCATGGCAGCTGAGCGGGTTCCGCTGCGACAGTGCGGCCAGCGCTTCGCCCAAGCTGCCGCCAACGCCGATCCAGTTGTCCGGGGCGCATTCGAGAAAATCAAATGCGCCAGCCGGCGCGGCCTGCAAGGCGTCCAGCAGCGAGCGCCGCAAGCCCAGGCCAGCGCTGGCCTGGGCGGGCAAGCGCTGGCTTGTTGTGTTGGGATCAGTGCTTACCGCCACATTTGCCCTCACCGCACTTGCCTTCGGCTTTTGCTTTGTCCGATGTGGCAGCCGCTTCGCCTTCAGCCTTGGTAGCGTCGGTCTTTGGCTTGTCCTTGTCGGCGCCGCACTTGCCTTCGCCACATTTACCTTCGCCGCACTTGCCTTCGGCCTTCTGCTTGGCGGCAGCGTCGGCGTTCTGTTCGGTAGCGGTAGTGGCCTGCGCTTCAGCGGTTGGCGGGGTCTGGACGCTGGCGCCGAGCGCGTAGCCTTGGGCAAGATCGGTCATGGCAAAAGCAGGGGCTGCCATGCCGCCGAGCAGGGCAGCGCCGAGGGCGAGGGAGGCGGGCTTGCGGATGTCGATGGCCATTGGAATGTCTCCGGTAGTGGTAGGGCCGGGGGGAGGCTGGAGCTTAGCAAGCGGCTCCGCGCAATGGCGTGACCTTGCCATCGTTGGAATGACAACGGGCCCACTTGGGGCCCGTGTTGATTCAGCTGGCGATGGTGATCAGCGATGGCCGCTGACGATATCGATATCGACCTTGCGCCATTCGTTGCCGCGGCCGGGCTTGCGCAGGCCGTGCTTGCTGTAATCGGCAATACGGTTGCCGCGTTGGTTCTGTGGCAGGCGCTCGCCCTTGCGTGGGGCATGGTGCGCGCTGTTGCTGGATGCGTGGCGGGCACCGTTGTGCGCGGCCGGCGCAGGAGTGCTGTTGCCGTGGCCTTGGGTGTGCGGTACAGACGCATGGGCCGACTTGTCGTGACGGCTGTCGTCACGGTCACGATCCTGCGTGGGGCCGGCAAAGGCGGCACCGGAGGCCAGCAGGGACAGGCTCAGCAGGGTGGCAGCGATACGCTTCATGGCAATTCCTCAGTGCGCGGCGGGAGTGCTGCGGACGAGTCCATGCTCGGAAAAATGCCGTGAATGCCTGATTAAAAATCCAGGCGGCGGAGTATCACTTTGTACCAGTCTGTATCGGCCCGCCACGACGAGGTACAACGGGCCTATACGGACGGGATGGCAGTACCGCCGCTGCGCATGCAGGCAGCGGCCGGACAACCGTCGATCAGGCGTGATCGACGGTGCTGGTTTCGTCGCGCTTCTCGCGTGGCGGCAGCGGCGCATCGCCGTGCACCAGGAACCAGACGTTCTCGGCGATATTGGTGGCGTGGTCGCCGATGCGTTCCAGGTTCTTGGCCATGAACAGCAGGTGCGTGCACGGGGTGATGTTGCGCGGGTCTTCCATCATGTAGGTCAGCAGCTCGCGGAACAGCGCGGTGTACTGGGCGTCCAGGCGTGCGTCGTCGGCACGCAGCTTCAGTGCGGCCTCGGCGTCGTTGTCGCGATAGGCTTCCATCGCGCGACGCACCTGCATTGCAGCCAGTCGGCCCAAAGCGCGTACGCCCTGGATCTGCGGCAGCGGCGGCACTGCGGCCAAGGCGATGGAACGCTTGGCGACGTTGGCAGCGTAGTCGCCGATGCGCTCGATGTCGGCGGGGATACGCAGACCGGCGAGGATCTCGCGCAGGTCGCGGGCCATCGGCCCACGCAGGGCCAAGCGCATCACGTCGTGGCTGATCTGCTGCTCGAGCTGGTCGATGGCCTCGTCGTTGGCGACGATGCGCTGCGCGGCCTTCTCGTCGCGGCGCTCGATCACGTCCAGCGCGGCTTCGAGCTGGGCAACGGACATTTCGCCCATGCGCACGATCTCGGCTACCAGTCGCTGCTGTTCTTCGTCATAGCTCTTGACGATGTGGTCGTTGGGAAGATTCATGGAATGCTCGCTGGAGACTGTTCGGGTGGGACTGCATTCGTTCGGGAGCTGCGTTGCCATCCATGGCGTACATCTGGCTTCGGAGTGCGGCCGGGCCGTCCTTGGCCAGGCGTCCAGCGGGCGGCGAACCCTTGTACGGTCCGCGCGCGCCAGCCTCAGCCAAAGCGACCGGTGATGTAGTCCTCGGTCTGCTGCTTGGAGGGGTTGGAGAAGATGGTTTCAGTGCGGTCGTGTTCGATCAGGTCGCCCAGGTACATGAAGGCGGTGTAGTCGGACACGCGCGCGGCCTGCTGCATGTTGTGGGTGACGATGGCGATGGTGTAATCGTTCTTCAGCTCTTCGACCAGCTGCTCGATGCGGCTGGTGGAGATCGGGTCCAGTGCCGAGGTGGGCTCGTCGAGCAGCAGCACGTCCGGGCGCAGGGCCACGGCACGGGCGATACACAGACGCTGCTGCTGGCCGCCGGACAGGCCCAGTGCGCTCTGGTTGAGCTTGTCCTTCACTTCGTCCCACAGCGCGCCCTGGCGCAGCGCCTGCTCGACGCGCATGGCCATGTCGGCCTTGGACAGCTTCTCGTGGTGGCGGATGCCGTAGGCGACGTTCTCGAAGATCGTCATCGGGAACGGCACCGGCTTCTGGAACACCATGCCGACCTTGGAGCGCAGGCGGTTCATCGGGTACTTGGGCGAGAGGATGTTCTCGCCGTCCAGCAGCACTTCACCACGCGCTTCCAGCTTCGGGTACAGCGCGTAGATGCGGTTGAAGATGCGCAGCAGGGTGGACTTGCCACAACCCGAAGGGCCGATCAGCGCGGTGACGCGCTTTTCCGGAATCTCCAGGTTGATGCTCTTCAGCGCGTGGAACTTGTCGTAGTAGAAGTCCAGGCCGCGTGCCGCCAGCTTGACCGGCGCCGGCGTATGCAGCGACTGGTTGGCGGCGGGCACGGAGATGCGCTGCATCGGTACGGCGTTGCTGAGGTCGTTCATGGGAAGGTCCATGGCAATCAATCGTTTAAGTTCAGTCGTTCGAGATGCGGTTGCGCAGCAGCAGGCCGCGCGCGGAGAGGCTGACCAGCAGGACGAACACGGTCAGCACCAGGGCACCAGCCCAAGCCAAGACCTGCCAGGATTCGTAGGGGCTGCCGGCAAACTGGTTCATCACTACCGGTACCGATGCCATCGGCTGCATTACATTGCTGTTCCAGTACTGGTTGCCGAAGGCGGTGAACAGCAGCGGTGCGGTTTCACCGGAGATGCGGGCCAGCGCCAGCAGGATGCCGGTGACGATGCCGGCCATGGCGCTGCGGTACAGCACCTGCATGATGACCTTCCACTGCGGCACGCCCAGTGCCAATGCGGCTTCGCGCATCTGTACCGGTACCAGTCGCAGCATTTCGTCGGTGGTGCGGATCACCACCGGCAGCACGATGAAGGCCAGCGACAAGGCGCCTGCAAATGCCGAGAACTGGCCGCCGGTCTGCATCACGTAGAGCGTGTAGACGAACAGGCCGAGCACGATGGACGGTGCCGACAGCAGGATGTCATTGACGAAGCGGACCACGGTGCCGGCCTTGCGGGCATTGCCGTACTCGGCCAGCCAGGTACCGGCGGCCACGCCCAGCGGCGTGCCGATGCCGATCGCCATCGCACACATCACCGCGCTGCCGAAGAAGGCGTTGAGCAGGCCGCCTTCCTGCATCGGCGGCGGTGTCATCTTGGTGAACAGGTTGATGTTGATGCCGGGCAGGCCCTTGGACAGCAGCGTCCACAGGATCCAGCCGAGGAAGAACAGGCCGAACAAGGCGGTCGCGCAGCCCATGAACAGGGCAAGAAGATTGACGACGCGGCGGCGCAGGTACAGCGAATCAGCGGAAGCGGACATCAGTTGCCCTCCTTGCGGGACAGGCGCATCAGCATCAGGCGGGCCAGTGCCAGCACCACGAAGGTGACGATGAACAACACGAAGCCGAGCAGCAGCAACGCCGAGCGGTAGGTTTCCGTGGCTTCGCCGAAGTCGTTGGCGATCAGCGCGGCGATGGTGGTACCCGGCTCAAGCAGCGAGGGGGTCAGACGCACGCTGTTGCCGATCACAAAGGCCACTGCCATCGTTTCGCCGAGCGCACGGCCGAGGCCAAGGAACACGCCGCCGATGACAGCAGAGCGGGTGTAAGGCAGCACGATGTCCCAGCTCACTTCCCACTTGGTCGAACCCAGCGCGTAGGCCGATTCTTTCAGGCGGGTGGGGACGGTGAGGAAGACCTCACGCATCACCGAGGAAATGAAGGGGATCACCATGATCGCCAGCACGAAGCCGGCCGTAAGCATGCCGATGCCCAGCGGCGGGCCGCGGAACAAGGCGCCGATTACCGGCAGTGGGCCGATGTGATCATTGAGGAACGGGGTGACGTATTCGGTCATCACCGGCACCAGCACGAACAGGCCCCACATGCCGTAGATGATGGACGGGATGCCGGCCAGCAGTTCGATAGCAGTGCCAACCGGGCCACGTAGCCAGCGCGGTGCCACTTCGGTCAGGAAGAAGGCGATGCCGAAGCTCACCGGCACTGCGATCAACATCGCGATCAGCGCGGTAACGATGGTGCCGTAGATCGGTGCCAGCGCACCGAACTTGTTCTCGACTGGATTCCACTCGGAGGAGTAGAAGAAGCTGAGCCCCTGCTCCTGCAGTGCGTGGCGGCCGCCCCAGAGCATGGACAGTGCGGCGCCGGCCAGGGCGACCAGGACGAAGACGACGGTGGCGACCAGGAACCAGCGGAAAAGACGCTCGTTGCGGGCGTCACGCAGGTCGCGTGAAGTGGGCGAAGAAGCTAGGGACGGTGCAATGGCATTCATGGCAGCGGCAGGGGCCCAGGAGGATGCGGTGGTGTTTCTGTCCCCGAGGTCGGGGAATTCAATTCTTCGAGGTCGTGACCCCCGCCTGCGCGGGGATGACGGTATGACAGAGGCGGGGGGGGGGGGGGGGGGGGGGGGGGCGGGGGGGGCCAGGCCCAGGCGCCGCCACACAACAACCCCACGCGGGAGCGGAGGAGCGGCCGCCCCCACCCGGCGCGCGG
>NZ_JBRRCU010000106.1:0-6578 GCF_056759195.1 Stenotrophomonas sp. STEN083
GCGGACTGGGCCCAACGCGAAACCCCCCCCCCCCCCGCCCTTTGGGTGCGACAAGGGGTGGGGGCGTAAAGGAGCCCTCCCTTTGGCGCAGCCAAGGGGAGGGTTGGGAGGGGTGCCGTTGATCTTCGCAACCCTGCAGAAAACTCAGAACGGCTTCGCCAGCACCAAATAAACGATGGCAATGAACAGCACCAACGGCAGCTCATTGAACCAGCGCAATGTCCCAGAAGATGGCAGGGCCTTGCCCTTGATCGTGCCCTTCAACCAGCGCCCGGTGAAGGTGAAATACACCATCAGCAAGACCACCAATCCCAGCTTTGCATGCAGCCAACCGGCAGCGCCCGGCGCCACCATGGTCGGAAATTCCGGCAACACCTTGTAGCCCAGCCACAGCACCAGCCCAAGAATGAAAGCAATGCCAAACATCACGTGGCCAAACCGGTACAGGCGTTTGCCCATCAACTGCAGCCGTTCCACCACCGGCGGCTGCCCCGCCGCCTCGGCGATATTGACCAGGATCCGCGGCAGGTAGAACACCGCCGCCATCCACGCCACCACGAAAACAAGGTGAAAGGTCTTTACCCAAAAATACGACTGCATGCGCTGGCTCCATCGGCGGCGTAGGATGAGCGCCATTTTCGCCCATCCGCACAAGACACGCACATGCAGGACAAGCAGTACGACGCCGACTACTTCCAACGCTGGTACCGCCGCGACGATATCGGCGGCGCAGCGCGCCTGGCCCGCAAGGTGCAATTGGCTGTCGCCGCAGCCGAGTACTACCTCGAACGCCCGATCCGCAGCGTGCTCGACATCGGTGCCGGCGAAGGTGCCTGGCGCGCGCCGCTGCTCAAGCTGCGGCCCAAACTGCAGTACATGGGCTTCGACAGCAGTGAGTACGCGGTGCGCCGCTATGGCCGCACGCGCAACCTGCACATGGCCGGCTTCGGCGACTTCCAGTGGCTGCGCCCCTGCGCGCCGGTCGACCTGCTGATCTGCTCGGACGTGATCCATTACGTGCCCAGCCGCGAGCTGCGCAAGGGCCTGCCGGGCCTGGCCGAACTGTGTGGCGGGGTCGCCTTTCTGGAGCTGTTCACCGCCGAGGACGAATTCCATGGCGACCACGACGGCTTCCAGCAGCGCCCTGCCCGCTGGTACAAGCGCCAGCTGCGTGAAGCGGGTTTCCGCGGCGTCGGCTCGCATTGCTGGCTGGGGCCCGCATTCAGCGAAGACATCGCCGCGCTGGAACGGGCCGACTAAAGGCCGATACCGGCTTAACGCCGCAAATGTCATAGTGCGCTATGCTGCACAGCATCATATGACTGTACATATTGGGACGTCATGCTCTATCAACTGCATGAATTGACCCGCAACTTGCTTGCGCCTTGGGTTCACCAGGCGCAGGCAAATGCGGCGTTCTTCAATAATTCGGGCCACTGGTGGTCGTCGATGCCGGGCGCTGATCGCTTCGCGGCGATGAACGAGCTGTTCCATCGCCTCGGCAAGGATTATGAGAAGCCCGAATGGGGCATCCACGAGCTGGAGCTTGATGGCGAGATCGTGCCGATCGCCCAGCTCACCGAAGTGGAGAAGCCGTTCTGCAAGCTGCTGCGCTTCAAGCGCCACAGCAATGAAACCTCCAAGGTCGAAGCCCTGTTGGCGCAGCCAATCGTGCTGGTGGTTGCACCGCTGTCCGGCCACCACGCCACCCTGCTGCGCGATACCGTGCGCACCCTGCTGCGCGATCACCGCGTCTACGTCACCGACTGGGTCGACGCGCGCATGGTGCCGGTGGAACAGGGCGAGTTCGGCCTGGACGACTACATCGAGTACGTGCAGGAATTCATCCGCCACCTCGGCGCCGACAACGTGCACGTGGTCAGCGTCTGCCAGCCGACCGTACCGGTACTGGCTGCCGTCTCGCTGATGGCCAGCCGTGGCGAAACCACGCCGCGTTCGCTGGTGATGATGGGCGGCCCGATCGATGCGCGTTGCAGCCCGACCGCGGTCAACAACCTCGCCACCCGCAATCCGATGTCGTGGTTCGAGAACAACGTCATCCACACCATTCCGGCGCCGTATCCCGGTCAGGGCCGCCGCGTCTACCCGGGCTTCCTGCAGCACGCCGGTTTCATGTCGATGAACCCGAGCCGCCATTTGATGTCGCACTGGGATTTCTACACCGACCTGGTCAAGGGCGATCTGGATGATGCCAATGCGCATCGCCGCTTCTACGACGAGTACAACGCCGTGCTCGACATGCCGGCGCAGTTCTACCTGGACACCATCCGCGTGGTGTTCCAGGAGTTCCTGCTGCCGCGTGGTGAGTGGTATGTGCGCGGCGAACACGTCGACCCGTCGGCGATCCGAGATACCGCCCTGCTAAGCATCGAAGGCGAGCTGGACGATATCGCCGGCCTGGGCCAGACCGAAGCGGCGCAGGCGCTGTGCACCGGCATCCCGGCCTCGCGCCGCGACCACTTCATCGTCGAAGGCGCCGGCCACTACGGCATCTTCAGCGGCCGCCGCTGGCGCGAAGTGGTGTACCCGAAGATGCGCGACTTCTTCAGCGCCCAAGCCGCACAACCGGCGGCAAAAAAGGCCAAGAAAGCCAGCAGCAACGTCACCCCGCTACGCCGCCGCGCGCAGCGTTGAGCCTTGGCTTAAAGCCCCTCTCCCTGCGGGGTGAGAGGGGCGGCTTGCGAACCATTGGTTCGCTGCCCATCGAACGCCCTTGCGCTGGCGAGGGCTGGGGCGCGGAGCGGGGGTTGGGGTGAGGGCAGATCGAAGCTAGTCAGGTCACGCCAAATGCAATCGTCTCGAAACCAAAATCATTACGACTCGAAATCCCAAGGCCCCGGCACTCCCGGGGCCTTCTGCATTCAAGAAACCGCCTTCAAGCCCACAACCCCGACAACAATCACCGCCAGGCTAAGCAAGCGCGCCGTATTGCGCGACTCACCAAAGAACAACATGTTCACCAGCACCGCAGCCGCCGTTCCCAAACCAATCCACACCGCATAGGCAATGCTCAACTGGATATAGCGGAACGACTGGTACAGCAGCACGAACGAAGCACCGAACCCGCCAAAGAACAACACAGCGTTCAACAGACTCTTGCGCCCGCTGTAACGCTTCAAGCCAATCACGCCTACCGTCTCCATCAAGGCAGCGGCGATCACCAGAAACCAGCCCATATCAGCCTCCCTGCCCGTTTACGTCAGGCTCGGTGGCCGCCTTGCCATCGGCCAACTTCAGCGCGATCACGCCCGCCACCAGCACCGCCATGAACACACCCTTGGCCAAGCTGAAGCTGCCATCGAACAGGAAGATATCCATCAACGCCGTGCCCACCGTGCCAACGGCGGCAAACACCGCGTACACCGTACCGGTGGGCAATGACTCGCAGGCCTTGGCCAGCCAATGGAAGTCCACCACGATCACCGCGATGATCGGAATCCAATGCCACCATGCGGCAGCCACATTGAAGCCATACACCCAGACCAGTTCGAACAGACAGGTCAGGGCCACGTAGAACCAGCCCTTGTTGGCCACGGCGTTCTCCACAAATAAAAACCGCCACCAGCATAGCGCGAGGTAGTGCCGAGCCATGCTCGGCAGAGGCTCTACAGACACCGTCCCGCTCTGGTTTCTTGTAGGAGCGGCATAAGCCGCGAAGCTACAACTGAATCCGCCAGCGAAAAGCCAACCCCTCCCCAGCCCTCCCCTTCGCTGCGCGAAAGGGAGGGAGCGTAGTGCCGAGCCGTGCTCGGCATGGGTCTTACCAGCAATCCAGAACCGTAGGAGCGGCGTCCGCCGCGAAGCTGGCAGCAATGACTGGTTGGGCATTTCTGCCATCTGGCCTTCTACCAGCTTCGCGGCGGACGCCGCTCCTACAAAAGGGTTTATCTGTAACGCCGCTACCGAGCATGGCTCGGCACCACAAAAAGAGGGCGCCTTTGGCGCCCTCGTCTGCATTCCTTCCATCCGCTGTGCTTACAACCGCACCAGCAGATGCTTTGCCATGGCCCCGTGCAACTTGCCAATGCCGCGTGCCAGATGCAGTGTGCCAAACAGCAGCAGCACGCCTACACCCACCAACACCGGCCACAACCAGAACACATTGCCGACATTGACGCCGTCGATCCAGATCCCCATCGGCAGGTTGGAGAACAACGAGACAAGTGGTGCGAATACCAGCGCCAACGAGGTCGACAGCAAGGTCGTCGCCACGGTGAAGTACAGGATGCCCAGCGGCAGCATCAGTACAAAGTAGAGCATCGTCAGCCATGTACGGCCGTCCGAGAACATCGCACCGATGCGCTGCAGCCAGCCCTGGCTGCGGTCCGTGTAAGTAGGCCGACGCGGCATGCGCACACCCAACATGGTCTCGATGATGCGGCCTTCAACCAGCGACAACACCCGCACCGAGCCCAGAAACAGTAGCAGGACCGGAATACCGATGATCACGATCAGCAGCGATACCGACAGCGACAAACCGGTGACCACCCAGGTGAAGAAGAAGATGCCGGTGGCCAGCGACAACAGCATGTAGAACAGCGCGCCATACGTGTGCGGGTCCATCGCCACACCGAAGAAGCGTGCCAACAAGGAGCGCGGTGCAGGCTCGCGGACCGGCGCCGCGACACCTGGCTCGGTTGGCGATGCAGCGGACTCGACTGCCGCCGCTGCAACAACTGGTGCCACACGTACTGGCGGCCGCGGTGTACGCAGTGCGCGATTCACCGTCACTTCGGTTTCGCGGTAGATCTCCGCAACTTCTTCAGGCGCGCCATAACTGCCGGCAACGCCAGCAATCACCTCGGCCTCGCTCTTGCCCGGCTGCTCGGCCAGCTCCGAGCGCAGGTATTCCTCCGCGTCGTACAGCGCGTCCTGGATCATTGCCAGGTCAGCGCCGCTCAATGCGGCACGCAGCTGGTCCAGATATTCTGGAATCGTCGTCGGCAGCGTTCGCGCGGTGTATTTGGTATTCATCAGTTGATTCCTTCCAGTACGGACTCGACCGAGTCCCGGGTGGCATTCCACGCTGCTATCCACTGCCGCAGCGCGGCGCGGCCGTCGTCATTGATGCGGTAGTAGCGCCGCGGCGGTCCGGCCACCGATGGCTCCACGTGACTCTCCAGCAGGCCTGCACCTTCCAGGTTGCGCAGCACCGGGTACAGCGCGCTCTGCTTGCCACTGAGCACCCCGTCGCCAACCCGCTCCAGCTCCTTGGCAATCAGATAGCCGTACAGCGGCTCCGGCGCTTTGGCCAGCACCGCCAGCAAGGCCAGCGACACCGTGCCTGTGCTCAATTCCTTCTGGAACTTGCGTAGATGGGCATCCAACTCAGTCATGGCCTTCACTCCTGCCGACTAGCGTGAAGCAGATACTAGTACTTAGTTCGCTATAGTGAATATGCCGGTAGTCATCCCCACCTCGGTCATGAGGCTGGCGGGCGGCACGGGCAATCGCGCAGAATCGGGCCACACCCAACTGGAATGCGCCCGATGACGCTACGTCCCTGCCTGCTTGCGCTGGCTCTGTCGCTGTCCCCGCTGCCGCTGCTGGCGGCCGACGCCCCCGCCAAGTACCGCAGCGCGCAGGAGATCATCGATGCCGCCCCGGCCAGCGACTGGCATACCCCGGCGGCGGAGAACACGCTGTACATGGATCTGGAAGGTGGTCGCGTCATCATCGAATTGGCCCCGCAGTTCGCCCCCGAGCACGCCGGCAACATCCGCACGATGGCCAAGGAGCACTTCTGGGACGGGCTGAGCATCTACCGCTCGCAGGACAACTTCGTGGTCCAGTTCGGCGACGCTGATGCCGACGATACGGCCAAGGCCAAGTCGATGGGCAGCGCCAAGACCCACCTGCCGGCAGAGTTCCAGCGCCCGCTCGAAGGCTTGGCATTCACCGCGCTGCCCGACCGTGATGGCTGGGCAGCCAGGACCGGTTTTGTCGGCGACTTCGCGGTGGGCAGCGATGGCAAGAATGCCTGGTTGGCGCATTGCTACGGCGCGCTCGGTGCTGGCCGCAACAACGACGAGGACAGCAGCGTTGGTGCTGAACTTTACGTGGTCACCGGTCAATCGCCGCGTCAGCTGGACCGCAACATCACCTTGGTTGGGCGCGTGCTCAAGGGCATGGAACTGCTCAGCTCGATCAAGCGCGGCCCCGATCCGATGGGCTTCTATGAAGATCCCGCGCAACGCACGCAGATCAAGGCGATCACCCTGGCCAACGAATTGCCGGAAGCACAGCGGGTAAAGCTGCAAGTGCTGCGTACCGATTCGAAGACCTTCGCCGATGCGGTGGAAGCGCGACGTAATCGCGTGGACGGTTTCTACAAGCGCGCCGCCGGCCATATCGACCTGTGCAACATCCCGTTGCCGGTACGCATCCGCTAAAAGGCATCCCTGTAGTGCCGAGTCATGCTCGGCAGAGGCCTTACCGGCCACCCCAACCGGGTAGTGGGGGGGGCGGGGGGGGGGGGGGCTGGGGTGGCGGGGCGCCGCCAGGGCCGCTGAGAGCGGGGGGGGACACCAACCGGCACAGGCCGGCAACTCGCGCGC
>NZ_JBRRCU010000107.1:0-6492 GCF_056759195.1 Stenotrophomonas sp. STEN083
GGCGTCAGCCGCGAAGCTCGTAATACATCCGATTGCAGGCATTGCTGCAATTTCTTTGCTGTCGGCTTCGCGGCTGACGCCGCTCCCACAATTGTTGGATTGTTGGTAAAGCCCCTGCCGAGCATGGCTCGGCACTACGGTTTTACAGCCAATCTCTTGGGACCAGGTATTCGGCAAGGCGCGCTTCATCGCTGCCGCTGTCGGGCGTATAGCCGTATTCCCAGCGCACGCGCGGTGGCAGGCTCATCAGGATGCTCTCGCTGCGGCCGCCACTCTGCAGGCCGAACAGGGTGCCGCGGTCATAGACCAGGTTGAATTCGACGTAGCGACCACGGCGGTACAGCTGGAACTCGCGCTCGCGTTCGCCATACGGCGTGTCCTTGCGGCGCTCGACGATGGGCAGGTAGGCATCGAGAAAGCCGTCGCCAACGGCCTGCATGTAGGCGAAGTCGGTTTCGAAGTCGCTGTGCAGGTCGTCGAAGAACAGGCCGCCAACACCGCGCGTTTCATTGCGGTGCTTGATGAAGAAGTATTCATCGCACCAGCGTTTGTGCGCGGCATAGCGCTCAGCGCCGTAAGGCGCGCACAGCTCGCGGGCAACCGTGTGCCAATGCTGCACGTCTTCGTCGAACGGGTAGAACGGGGTCAGGTCGAAACCACCGCCGAACCAGGCGGCCACCGTCTTGCCATCCAGTTCGGCCTGGAAGTAGCGCACGTTGGCGTGGGTGGTCGGCAGGTAGGGGTTGCTGGGATGGAACACCAGCGACACGCCACAGGCGCGCCAGGAGGCTCCTGCGAGCTCCGGGCGATTGGCGGAGGCCGAGGGCGGCAGGCGGGTGCCGGCGACGTCGGAGAAGCCGATGCCGGCCTGCTCGAACACCGCGCCATCGCGAAGGATGCGGGTGCGGCCACCGCCGCCTTCGGCGCGCTGCCAGCGGTCCTCGTTGAAACGGGCCTGGCCGTCGGCCTGTTCGATGGCGGCGCAGATGCGGTCCTGCAGGCCGGTCAGATAGTCGCGTACGCGGTCGAATTCGTTCATGTGCGTACTGTAGCGCAGGCCGCTGCTGCGGCCTGCGCCTCGTGCCTTACTTGCGCAGCGATTTGCCCTTGCTGGGTGCCGACGGCGCTTCTGTCTCTTCTTCGTTGTCGAGGTCTTCGGCGGCACGCATCAACTGTGCGCCCAGACCAGCCATTGCCCAGTTGGTGGTCTGGTAGACATCACAGGCCACATGGGTGCCCTTGCCATCGCGTTTGCATATCGACAGCAGCTTGCCGGGAATATCTTCGTCGCCGGTGTTCTCGTAGACGCTGCGCAGATTCTCGCAGCCAACGCGGACGCCGGCCTGGCACAGCTTCTGGTAGGGCGGCGCGGCGGCCTGCCAGTCGCCGGCCAGTGCATGGCGGTGGCCGAGGGTGTTGCAGCCCTGAAGCTTGCCGCTGTCGCAGCAGGCCTGCGGGTCGCTGCCCAGCGGGCAATCCTGCGGTAGTGGCAGTTCGACGAATACCTTGGGCGCGCTGCACTGCGTGCTGCCGCCAGTGCGCTGGTAGACGGCGTAGCGGTTCCAGTTGTCGATACCGAGCAGGCCGCCGTTGCGCAGCGGCTTGAGCACGAAGTCGCCACCCTTGTCGTGGCGGATATGGATGGCGCCGTCCTGCAGGCGTGCGCGCAGCTCGCTGCCCATGCCCATCGTGACCAGGCCATCGTTGCCGAAGCCAAGCTCATCCATCAGGCCGGTGCTGGCCTTGTAGTCGCCGCAGGGCAGGCTGCTGGCGGGGGCGACATCAAGGTCGGTGGCGCTCAATGCAGCCAGCGCTTGTGCGCGCTTGCAGGTCATCTCGTCGGCGCCTGCCTTGCAGGCCAGCTGCAGCGCTTCACGTGCGGGCAGGTAGCTCCCGGCATCCCAATGCGCGTCGGCGACTTCGCTGCAGAAGCCTGCGTCCGGATGGCTGCGGCACAGCTGCAACAACTCGTTCAAACGCGGCTCGGGAAGCACCACGGTGTTGCTGCTCAAGGCACCGGCCAGTGCCTTGGCCATGGCGATACCCAGTACTTCCTTGGCCGCTGCCAGACAGGCCGCTTCGTTGTACTGCGGATTGCCCTCCTTGCAGACCGCAGGTTCTTCCAGATCCGGATCCGGCGTTGCCGCCTGTTGTGCGGCCTGGGCTTCATCACGGTAGCTGGACAGCAGGCGTTCGCAGGCGAAGGGCAGGTCCTCCTGGCACCACTGGCTCAACTGCTGCGGCGTTGCCGAGGTGGCGCTGTCGATGCAGCTGTCGATATCGGCACGGCAGCTGTTCGCGGCCGGCGTGGGCGCGGTCTTGCAGCTGCTGCTTGAATCAAGCACGTAGTCGCCGAGGCTGCCGGTGATGCGCTTGCCGTCACGGCTGAGGCTGTATTCGGTGCTGAAACCATTGGATACGTCGGCGGCATGCAGGGTATTGCCCTGCTGGCGGATCACGTACTGGGTGGGCGCCAGGCCTTCATAGCGCATCGACGCCTGACTGCTGCTTTCGACAACGAAGCGGGCCGAGCCCTCTTCGGCGCCATAGCTGCCGCAACTCAAGGTAGCGGCGGTAGCCGGCAGCGCACTCAGTGCGAGCAGGCCGCTGGCGAGGGCGGAGAGGTAACGTGGGACGGACATGCAAACTCCGGGGAACTCAACGAAACAGGGCGCGAACGTCAGGGCGACTCAGCTTGATCACCAACCACCCATGCAGCACCGCAAGTGCCAAGGCGGTAACGGCGCTGGTGATCAGCGAGGTCCACAGGCCGACGCGTAGTTGCACGCGCATTTCCAGGCCTTGTGGGGAATTGAGGAACTCGGTAGGCACCATCGCCTGCATGCTGTCGAACATGCCATGGATCAGCGGCAGGAAGGCGAAGTTGGCCAAGGCCACCAAGACCAGAAAGACGACGAAGCCGATCCGGCCCCATTCGCGGTGCTTGAGCAAGGCCCACGACACTGCCAGAAACGCGATCGACAGCAGCAGTCCAAGCACGCTCAGCGAGAGTGCGTGCTCACTGAGCCAGAGCATGCTCGGCGGCACCGGCAGGCCTTCGTTCTGCATGGCGTGGAGGATGTCCATGTGGCCCATCAGGGCCACCAGCAGCAGTTGCAGCAGGCTCCAGGCAATGGCCAGCGCAGCCATCAGCAGCGAGAGTTTGGCGGTGACGGCGATGAACGAGGCTGCTGCGGAGGGCGTGGCAGGAAGGGGCGGAAGCTGGGGCGGATTCACGATGGCTCGCTACGAATGTGTGGGTGGGCCCGTGCCGTGGTCAGTCGGCTTGCGTGGTGGAGAACAGCGCGGCGTGCGCTGCGGGCAGTACATGTAGGGCACTCAACGGTGCCAGCTTCACGCCATGCGGTGGCTGCAATGGAATCCAGGTGAGCTCGGCGATCTCCGCCTGCACCTGCGGAGTGCCGCTGATGCCTACCAGGAAGGATTCGCCCTGCACCCTGCGACCGGGTTCGTTGACTGCATTGTCTTCAAAGCTGCCCAGCGCGACTGCGGTGCTGCTGTCGATGTGCACGCCAAGCTCTTCGTGCAGCTCGCGCGCCAGGGTCTGCAATGCGTCTTCGCCGGGCTCGCGCTTGCCGCCGGGCTGGATGAAGGTATCCGAGCCGTGCTTGCGCACGACCAGCACGCGTTGCTGCGGATCGAGGATGACGGCGGCGACGATGCGGATGGGGATTTCGGTGGGGGACATGTGCTTCCTGCGGGTAGGGCTCCGTGGAGGGAATGGTACTGGAGGCTTGGGTGATGGTGGGCGCTGCGGGGGCAGGAGCAAGATCAAGATCAAGATCAAGAGCACCCCTCCCCAGCCCTCCCCTTGGCTGCGCCAAAGGGAGGGAGCAAGGCCGCACCCGCAAACAACAAGGGCGCCTCGCGGCGCCCTTGTTGATGCTTACTTCAGCTCCTGCTCGAACAGCTTGAGGATGCGCTTGTACTGATCCAGCCAGGAATCGGCACGCGTATAGCTGTGACGCTCCAGCGGGTAGGGCGCGATCGACCAGTTGTCCTTGTGCAGCTCGATCAGCTTCTGCGTCATGTTGATCGAGTCCTGGAAGAACACGTTGTCATCCATCATGCCGTGCGCGATCAGCAGGTTGTCCTGCAGGCCTTCGGCGTACTCGATCGGCGAGGAGATGCGGTAAGCCTCCGGATCTATGTCCGGGGTGTTGAGGATGTTGGCGGTGTAGGCGTGGTTGTACTGGTGCCAGTCGCCGACCGGACGCAGCGCGGCACCGGCCTTGAACGTGCCCGGCGAACGGAACAGCGCCATATAGGTCATGAAGCCGCCGTAGGAGCCGCCGTAGATGCCAGCATGGGCGCGATCACCCTGCTTGGTTTCCACCAGCCAATCCAGGCCGTCCAGGTAGTCATTCAACTCCGGATGGCCCATGTTGCGGTAGATGGCGGTGCGCCAGTCGCGGCCATAGCCTTCGCTGCCGCGGTAGTCCATGTCCAGCACGATGTAACCCTTCTGCACCAGCAGGTTGTGGAACATCTGCTCGCGGAAGTAGGTGGGATAACGTGCATGCACGTTCTGCAGGTAGCCGGCGCCGTGCACGAACATGGCGATCGGGTACTGCTTGCCCGGTTCGAGTTTTTCCGGGCCGTAGTACTTGGCCCAGACATGGCCGGCGCCGTGCTTGGAAGGCACCTGCACCATCTGCGGTTGCACCCATTCGCGGGCCTTGAACTCGGCGCTGCGGGTGTCGGTCAGCTTGCGTGCTTCGCCACCGCTGACCGGCAGCACCGCGACCTGGGCCGGCAGATAGGCGGCGGAGTAGCGCACCAGCAGCTGCTGGCCATCCGGCGACAGGCTGAAATCTTCCACGCCATCCAGCGCGGTCACCTCGCGCACGGCACCGCCGTTGGCGTTGACGTTGCAGACTTCGTAATCGCCCGGCCACTTCTGGTTGCAGACGAAGTAGAAGCTGTTGCCGTCGGCACTGACCACCGGCGCCGAGGTTTCCCAGTTGCCGGAGGTGATGGCCTTGGGTTTGGCGCTGCCAGTCTGCGTGTACAGGTGCGAATAGCCGGATTCCTCGGACAACAGCCACAGGGTGCGGCCATCCGGCATCCAACCGTAATCGTTGAAGCCCCAGTTGATCCAGCCGCCGTCGGTCAGGCGGTGACGGCTTTCCAGGCGTGGGCTGGTGGCACTGGTGGTGGCGATCCAGCGGTCCTTGTTGTCGTTGGCGCGCAGCATCAGTGCAGCCTGGCTACCGTCGGTATTCCAGCGGATGCCGCCGCCCATGAAGTCGCTCATCAGTTCCAGCGGACGATTGCCCTTCAACGCGTCCTTGCCGGCCTTGCGGCGCAGCTCGGCCAGCGGATCGGTGGCGATGCCGGGCAGGTTGTCCAGCGACAGCTGCTCGACCTTGCCGGTAGCCGCATCGGCCAGCCAGAACGTGTGTGGCTCGGGATTGTTGCGGCCAACGCGGGTGCGGGTGTCTTCGGCTTCTTCGTAACCGGACTCGGTCACGTACAGCGGCATTTTGCCGCCGCGACCTTCATCGTAGCCCTTGGGCTTGGTCACCACGATCAGGTGGCGGGCATCGGGCGACAGCGCGCTGTCGACGATCTCGACATCGGCGCCTAGGAAAATCGGTGCCGGTGCGCGGGTCGGGTCGGCCTGGCGCCAACGCTCGCCCTGCTCGCGCAGCTCCTCGCGCTGGGCGCGATCAGTGCGCAGCGTGGACAGGGTGCGCATCTGCTGGTCGCGCAGCACGTCGGCCTTGGGCGCGTCGGCCGGGTTCTTGTCGGCCTTCAGCTGGGCAACCTGGCTGGTGATGTTGTTGCGCGGATTCCAGTGGAACCAGTTGTTGCCCACTTCCCAGATCACGCCGCCATCGCTGGCGAAATTGATGCCACCGGCGCGCTCGTTGCTGCGGGTCAGCTGGGTCAGCGCGCCGTTGCGCAGGTCGCGCACGAACACGTCGCCATTGCGGACGAAGGCCATGCGTTGGCGGCTGCTGTCATAGACGCGGTCGGCGGCATCGAGGGTGCCGCGCTGGTCATCGGCGACCTGCTGGCTGACGCCGCCACTCACCGGCAGGCGGAAGCTGTCGCGCACCGCGCTGCCCTGGCGCTTGAGCGTGTATTCGACCTGCTGGCCGTTCCAAGACCACCAGGCCGATTCCACCGGCGGCCCGATCCAGTCCGGGTTGGCCATCGCCTGCTCGATGGTGATCGGCGTGGGCGCGGCATGGGCGTTGCCGAAAGCGGTCAACAACAGCAGGGACAGGGGCAGCAGCTTGGGCATCATTCGGCACCGGTGAAAGAGAACCGGGCAAGGGTAGCAGCCGCCAACTGCGCGGGGCTGGGCCACAGGTCATGGGCGCAGGGTTCGGCGGCTGAGCTGCCGGAATCGGCAATGTTTTGCGCCCTCCCGTTGGCGCAGCCAGGGAAAAAGGGAAGAAGCGTAGTGGGGGGGGGCGGCGGGGGGGGGGGGGGGGGGGGGGGGGGGGCCGGCGCCGCCGG
>NZ_JBRRCU010000108.1:0-6283 GCF_056759195.1 Stenotrophomonas sp. STEN083
CCCCCCCCCTTCTCCCCGGCCCCCCGGGTTTTAAAAATATTTTTTTACCCCCCCCTGGTTTGGGGGTGGGTTTTTTTGGCGGGGGGGGCCCCCGGCTAAGCCACCAATCCATTCGCAACCCATAGCGCATTGCCCTGACCGAAGATCTGCTTCGTTGCAAAGTCACCGCTCCATCCGCAGCCAACAGCGCATGTGCTGCGCCGAAGATCAGCGCTGTCGCGAGTTCATGCAGCACTGGCTTCGCGGCCGACGCCGCTCCTACAAGCGTTGGCGATAGCAGTGTGACTGCTGGCGGTTGCTGCTCCGAGCGGGGGCCGCTACTGTCCACGCCTGTTCTGTAATCCGCTGGAGTTCCGATGACGCGCAAACCACTTACCGCCGCGCTGGCGCTGGGCATGAGCCTGGTTGCCACCGCCGCCCACGCCAATGAAGGCATGTGGATGCCCACCCAGCTGCCGGAGCTGGCCAGGACGCTCAAGGAAGCCGGCTTCAAGGGTGACCCGAAGCAGTTGGCCGACGTCACCGCGCCGCCGTTGAGCGCGGTGGTGCGTGTCGGTGGTGGTACCGGTTCGTTCGTCTCCGACGAGGGCTTGTTGCTGACCAATCACCACGTGGCCTATGGCGTCATCCAGTACAACGCCAGCAAGGAGCACAACTTCATCGATGAGGGCTTCATCGCCCAGGGCCGCGACGATGAGCGCGCTGCCAATCCCGATTACCGGGTGCTGGTGACCGTGGGTTTCGACAAGGTCACCGACGAGGTGCTCAAGGACGCCCGTGGCAAGACCGGCCGCGGCTACTACGACGCGGTGGAAAGCGCGCGCAAGCGCATCGTCGCCGACTGCGAAGCCGAAGGCGGCGTGCGCTGCTCGGTGGCCAACATGTATTACGGCAGCGACTTCTATCGCATCCGCCAGTTGGAGCTGACCGACATCCGTCTGGTCTATGCGCCGCCGCGTGCGATCGGCAATTACGGCGACGAAATCGACAACTTCATGTGGCCGCGTCACACCGGCGATTTCACCCTGCTGCGTGCCTACGTCGGCAAGGATGGCAAGCCGGCGCCGTATAGCAAGGACAACGTGCCTTATCACCCACCGGCACACCTGAAAATGTCGCTGGATGGTCCGAAGGAAGGCGATTACGCGATGCTGGCCGGTTACCCGGGCACCACCTATCGCCTGCGCACCGCCGACGAGTTCGCCAGCCAGATCGATACCGTGCTGCCGCGCCGTGTCGAGGTGTTCCAGCAGTTGATCGACGTCATCGAAGCGCAGGGCAAGAGCAATGCCGATGCACGCACGCGCTATGCCTCGCAACTGCAGTCGCTGAAGAACAATCGCAAGCGTGCCGCCGGCGAATTGGAAGGCCTGCTGCGCAGCGACGCCAAGAGCCAGCGTGCACAGGACGAGCAGGCGATGCTGGCCAGCGCCGATGGCAAGTACAAGGCCGATATCGACGCGCTGTTCGCGTCCTTGGCTGAAGACCGTGCGGTCGGCAGCAGCGAGTTCCTGGTAACGCTGATGTCCAGCCAGACCCAGCTGCTGCGTTCGGCGCTGCTGCTGGAGCGCCTGCGGGTGGAATCGCTCAAACCCGATGCCGAGCGCGAGGCGGGTTACCAGCAGCGCGACCAGGCCTTGATCGAAGGCGTGCTCAAGCAGGTGCAGCGTCGCTACGACCCGGCCGTTGAAAAAGCACTGCTTACTGCACTGCTGACTCGCTACCAGCAGTTGCCGGATGCGCAGCGCGATTCGCATTACGACAACCTGTTCGGACGCACGCCGGCTGAGTTGGCAAGGCATCTGGACGAGCTGTACGCACAGACCAAGCTGGGTGATGAAGCACAGCGTCTGTCTCGCTTCGAGGCCGCACGCAACGGTGGCTTCATTGCAGCCGATCCGCTGGTGTCAGTGGCGGCGGCACTGGTGATGGCTCAGCTCAACGCCGAGCGCGAGAGCAAGGAACGCGCAGGCGAGCAGCTGCGCCTGCGCCCGTCCTATATGCAGGCCTTGTTTGCTTGGCGCGCGAGCCAGGGCAGGGCGGTTTACCCGGACGCCAACAGCACCCTGCGTATCAGCTACGGCAAAGTCGAGGCGCTGCACCCGCGCGATGCGGTCAGCTACGCGCCGGTGACCACAGTGGCGGGCATCGTGGAAAAGAACACCAACACCGTGCCGTTTGACGCACCGAAGCCGCTGCTGGCGGCGATCGCGAAAGGCGACTTCGGCAGCACCGCTGATCCAGCGCTGAAGACGCAGACAGTCAACTTCCTGACCAATCTGGATACCACCGGCGGCAACTCCGGTTCACCGGTGCTCAACGCCAAGGGCGAGTTGATTGGCCTGAACTTCGATTCCAATTGGGAATCTGTCAGCGCCAGTTGGTGGTTCGATCCGCGTTACAAGCGTGCCGTGCACGTGGACATGCGCTACCTGCGCTGGCTGTTGGCGAAGGTATACCCAGCTCCCGCATTGCTGCAGGAAATGGGCGTTCCCGCCGAATAAAGCTACTGAATGGGCGTCGCGGAAGTGGCGCCCATTCCATTCATAAAACGGTGTGTACCCCATTTCAGCGATAACTGACATTACGCTAGGCTAAAATCCCAGTTATAGGTGGACTGTCTACTGACCGTCCGACAGGGAGAGTGTGTGGCATCGGATCTGAACTATGCGCGCGTGGGCGCAGCCAATCCCACGGCCTTGGCGCCACTGCGTATCTGGATTGTCGGCAACCTGGAGCTCTTGCAACCTCTGTTGCCCTATGGCGCCCAGATCCAGGCCCTGGACAGCGTCGAAGCGCTGTACCGCGAGTTGGTGATCGTTCCCTGCGACATCGTGGTCATCGATACCACCCGGGTCCGCACCGGCATGGTCGAGACGGTCGAGCACCTGCGCCGTCGTGAGGATCTGGGGGTGGTCCTGTTGGTCGACCCGCATACCCCGCAGCTGATTGCTGACGGCCTGTGGGCCGGGGCTGATGCCTGCCTGCCGCACCGGCCGGAGCCGGAATTCCTTGCTGCCAAGCTGTACAGCCTTCGCCGGCGTTTGCCCGGTGAGGCAGCACAGCTCGTGGAAGCCGGCGGGGGCGGCAATAGCCCCTGCTGGGCGTTGGAATCCGATGGTTGGGACCTGCGTGGGCCCAATGCGCAGGTGCTGGCGCTGACCGAGGCCGAACGTGCATTTCTCACTTTGATTTTCTCATCTCCGGGCGAGACGGTCGCCCGCGAGCGCTTGATTGCCGCCCTAACCGACCAGCCCTGGAGCTTTGATCCGCACCGGATTGAAGTGCTTGTGCACCGTTTGCGTAACCGTGTGCAGTCGGCCACCGGCTGTACCCTCCCGGTTCGCGCAGTTCGGGGTGCCGGCTACCGTCTTACGGCCTAGGTCACACTTTTTCATTCAGCCTATATTCATTAAATTGAAAGCGTGCTAGTTCTCTTTCATACGCGCCCGTATGTGTAATTCCTTTGTGAAATCAAAGTGATAGCGGTTTAATGCTCGCGTCTGGAAGGCCGCCGAGTAAGCAAGTGAGAGTTTCCGTCACAAAGCGGAACTGAATAGCCGTGGATGCGCCGTAAGAATCCGCGCCAACACGAGCACCGACCGGTGCTGGATTGGCGGTTCGTTTTTGGGGCGAACCGTCTGACGAACATGAATTCTCCCGGGCTGCCAATGACTGGCGGCTCGCGCGCGCAGGTTTTGCAGAGGCTTCCCCGTTGAACAACCAAATCGAGCAATCCGTTTCCCGCCATTCTGCCAATCCATTGGCCTGGCTCAAGGTTTCGATGTTCTCCCGGCGGGTGCCGAGGCCCGCCTCATGGTTGCTCAATCCGGCCAGGTTGTTCGCCTCGATGGTGGTGGCGTTGTCAGCGCTTCTGCTGTTGGGCTTTGGCGCTGATGCGCAGGCGGCCAACAAGTGCGCAATGGCCGACCCGAACTCCAAGGGTGCCCATGTCTCGGAGATTTGCTGGCTCCAGCTCAATGGTGTGAGTTTCACGACGAATGGCTCAACACCGCTGACGTTTGACCTGCCTGATGGCTCAACCATGCAGGTCAATGTGGTCGTCTCCGGTAGCTCCGGTGGTGGCTTGGCCGCAGCCCAGTCACCAAGCTGGAGCGGCTCCCAGTTCAGTGGTACGACTGGCTACTACACCATCTATACGCCAAACCAGGCGGTGCTTTACACCCCGGGTAACTCCGCCAATAGCACCAGTGTAAAACTGGAGAACATCCGTCTTTCTACGCCGACCGGTACCCCAGTCGATCACGCTTATGAAGTGATCATGGCTGACGGTGAATCCAGCAACGAAAACGAAAGCCTCGACTTTGGCGTGCAATCCGGTGGTAGCCCACTGACGCTTCTGGAGTGGCTGGGTGCATCGACTGCCAATAACCTGACGATTCAGAGTCACGCGGGCAGCACCACCGCCTGTGGTGGTTTTGGAGCCATCGATTGCCGTCGATTGCTCGGGAAAGCAGGTACTGCAAATGCTGCGGTGTTCACGACAACGCGCGTGCCCGGGCCAACCCCGTTCACCGTGGTGGGCCAGGTTCACACCAGCGGTACCAACAAACAGGGCTTCGCATTCGGCCTGCGCTGGGGCGGTGTGAAGCTGCGCAAAGAGATTGTGGGTCTGGTCAGCCCCAGTGATAGTTTTATTTACGAGACGATCAACATCAAGGGCACGCGGATGGACTCCGCGACCACGGCGGCCGCTGCCAGTGGCCTGCAGAAATATGTCACCGCGCAGGCGGTGATGCCAGGCAATACCATCACGCTGAAGGAATCGATGGCGGGTGGCCCGTCCACGTTGGCGCAGTACGACAAGACCATCAGTTGCACCAACAGCAATACCAGTAGCAATACGGTACTGCCAAGTGGCAGCTACAACCCGGCTTCGCCACCTGGAATTGACCTGAAGAACAAGGGCGACAATGTAAGCTGTACGATCACCAATACGCCTCGCATCGTTGATCTGAAGATCACCAAGAGCGCGCCTCCTACAGTAAATGCGGGGGCGTCGTTCAATTACGTACTGAAGATCGAGAACATCGGCACGCATCCCGCGACTGCCCCGACGTATACCGATACCTTGCCCTTGGGGTTTGCCAACCTCGCCGCCGACGCGGTGACCTGCAATGTCGTGCTCGGCGCCGCAGTGTGCGGTAGCAATCATGTCGCGAGCGGAACCACGGTGTCGGGCTCAATTGCGAGCCTGCCGCCTAACTCTGCGGTCGAAGTTGTCATCAAAGCGACTGCCCCGGCGATCAAGACGTCACTGACCAATACCGCGAGCGTCGCCTGGGCGACCACCGATACAACAGTTGCCGAGCCCACGACGAGGCTGGCGAACAATACTTCCAGCGCCACGACCAGGATACTGTCGCCGGTGCTGACGTTGGCCAAGGCCGCCTCGTCCGCAAGTTTCACCGAGGGAGTAGAGGCCAGCTATACCCTGGTGGTGACCAATACCGGCGATCTGGCCACGGCCGGTCCGATCGAAGTCGTCGACCAGCTACCCGTCGGGTTGACCGCCGGTGCCATGCCTGCCGGCTGCATGATCGCGGGCCGTGTGGTGACCTGTTCTTTCAGCGGCGTGCTGGCGATCAACGGGTCTCAGCAATGGACCATTCCGGTAACCGCTGATGCCAGCGTGATCGGGAGCTCGGTAGACAATACCGCGTCCGTATCTGGCGGTGGCAGCAGCTGTAGCAGTGCCGCCCCCTGTAACAGCAACACTGTCACGACCCCGGTCGTCGGCGCGCCGAAGCTGGCCATCGCCAAGAGCCACGTCGGGGACTTCATCCCAGGCGTTGACGGCGTCTATACGCTGACCGTGAGCAATAGCGGAACGGCTGCGACAAGTGGCGCTGTCACGGTAGTCGACACGCTTCCTTCCGGTCTCAGCTATGTGTCGGGGACCGGCGCAGGCTGGGCATGCAGCGCGTCAGGTTCGACGGTGAGCTGCACCCGGGCAATTGCTATTGCAAGCGGTAGCTCGGCCCCAAGCATCACGCTCACCGTGGCGGTCGCACTGAGCACGGCAGATTCGGTAACCAACACCGCCAGCGTTGGCGGTGGTGGCGATAGCGCATGTCCTGCTGCGGCGCGCTGCACCACCACCGACATCACCAAGATCAACAACACCGCCAGCTTCACCGTGGTCAAGCACGCGGCCGTGGCCGACAGCAATGGCAACACCGTGCTCGGTGATGCCGGTGACGTGATCACCTACACCTTTACGGCCAGCAACACCGGTACGGTGGACCTGACCGGTGTGGTG
>NZ_JBRRCU010000109.1:0-5892 GCF_056759195.1 Stenotrophomonas sp. STEN083
GGTGTGTTTTTTGGGGCCCCTGGTATGGTGTGTTTGGCGTTGTCGGCCTTCGGCGGTTTGCCGGTGGTCTTTTAAACCGCGGGGACGCCGGGGGTTTTCTCTTCCAACCCCGACGGTGACCCCGGTTTTACCCCCGGCCAACGTAAGAGCCCCCGTAACCGTTTACATGCCCCGTCCAGCCCGCTCCAAACCCCGTAACCCCAACCGAATTCGGTACGATACGCGCGGGGACAACGCGGTGCCGGGGGATCAGCGGCAGCGTTGCGAGTTCTTGTTTGGCATCCGTCGTTCCACATGAGGTGGACCAGCGCGCCTTCGCCTGCCTTTTTGTCGAACACCCAATGATCGCCACCCTCCTTGTCGGCATGCTCTGCGTTTACCTGCTGAGCTTCAGCTTGATGTTCCAACTCATCAGTCGTCGCCTTCAGGACGAGAAGATGGGTATGGACGTCTTTGCGGCGGCCAACCTGATGCTGGGCGGGGCCTATGTGCTGCAACTGCTGGAAGGGCCGCCGGGCTGGAGCTGGACCAGCATGGTCAACCACACGCTGACGCTGTGCGCCTTGCTGGCGTACTGCGTGGGCGGGGCGCGCTTCTTTGGCCTTGCTACGCCGTTGGCCAGGCCGCTGTTGTACCTGGCGGTGGGCTACAGCCTCCTGCAGATTCTGGTGAACTGGTCCGTGGGCCCGGTGGCGCGCTATGCGCTGCTGGCAGGTACCTGTGCTGTGTGGTTCGTCAGCATGGTGGCGGTGCTGTTGTACGGCGCGCGCAGCTTCGCGAAGGACCTGCGCGGTGAGGTGCTGCTGTTTGCCGGTTTGATCAGCGGCATCTGCGTGCTGAATGTCATCAAGCTCAGCAAGCTGCTGTCCGGCGGCTTCGAGGCGCTGAGCATGGACGGCCAGTTCTCGATGATCTTCTACGTCTACATGTGCTCGCTGGCGACCATCCTGCCGCCATCGATCGTCTGGCTGGTGCTGCGTAGGCTTACCGACAAATTGCGGTTCATGGCGGCGCGCGATCCGCTGACGAAGCTGCTCAACCGTCGCGGCTTGGGCACGGAGCTGAGTTCCTGCTTCCAACGTCCCGGCACTTCGGCGCGATTGCTGCTGGTCGACGTGGACCACTTCAAGAACATCAACGATACCTATGGCCATCAGGTAGGCGACGCCGTGCTGTGCGGCGTTGCTGATGCCCTGCGCGCTTCGGTGCGCAAGGGCGATCTGGTCTGCAGGCTGGGCGGCGAGGAATTTGCCGCCATCTGCATTGGCGCCGACGACGCGCCAGCCCTGCGTGTGGCCGAGCGCGTACGCAGCGGCATCGAGCAAGCGGTGATGGTGCAGGGCGCACGTTACGAAGGGCTGCGCTGCACGGTGACCATCGGTGTCTCGGATAGCTTTGCCAGCGCGGCAGGTTTGAGCCACGCCATGCAGCAGGCCGATGCGGCGCTGTACCGCGGCAAGAACACTGGCCGCAATCGTGTGGAGCAAAATCGGGGTCAGAGTCGAGTTAATGCAATGCTGGATACAGTTCACTAGCTGTCTGTGCCCGCGTCGGATTGCTGGCATTCTTGGGCGGTGCTGCAGCAAACAGTGGCAGCTGAACTTCGGAGGGGGAGCATGCGATTCTGGTTTGCACGTGCGTTGAACTGGCAAGTGTCTGCTGGGCGAGCCGATGGGCGCTCGGTCATCGAACGCTTTCCTATCTGCTTTCCCTATTCGCTTTGCGGCCGAACAGATCCGGGTTGCGCTGCAACTTTGCTGCGTCGGTGCCTGCGCCGGATAGTCGGGGTGCCGATGCTCCTGCTGCTGGTGTTCTTGCTGCCGGCGACGGCCGCAGCGCAGGCGGAGGGTCTACCCGTCCGCGTCCTCATCAGTTACCAGCACATGGGCTGGGACATGATCGAGGAAAACTTCGTGCTTGAGCGGCTGGCTGGCAGGCAGGATTACACCTTGCAGGGCAGCTACGAGGACCGCAATGGTGGTCGCAAAGGCCTGCGCCGGGATGTTGATGCCGCGGCAGTAGCGGCCTTGGTTGACGCGGTTCGCGAGCCGGCCTGGGATCGGGGGCGTGGGGTTCGCGGCGTCGCCGCGCACTATCGTCGCGGCCAGTTGATCCCCAGCGGGGATTGGCAGAGCCACCCATCGAACGGTTGCAGCAAAGCAACGCAGCGCTTGGTCGGCGCCCAATACGTCAAGAACAAGGGCGTGCAGACGTTGGTGGATGAGCTGTATGGCGATGGCATCAGCTGGACCGATGACTATCCGTTCGCAGTCATTCAACTGATCTGGGCCGATGGGCGACGGCAGGTGTTGCACTCGGAATCGCAGAAGGCGCTGATGCTGCCTTGGCGTTTGGGCGAACCCGATAATAAAAGGGATTCAGCGCCAGAAAACTGGTCGATTCCCATCAGTGAGCGCTTGAGAGCGTTGTTGCCGGCCAGTAGCTTCCTGCATGCGCGCCTTGATGGCATGGAGGCGATGGCTCGGAAAATTGGCTATCGGGTGCAACATGCGGTTGGGCTGCAGTGCAGCGCAGATCTCGAAAGGCGCGAAGCCAGGGAATAGGGCGTCGGCTTCAAGGTAGCAGGGCAATCCAGGAACCTGACTCTGACCCCGGTTTTGCACTACCATGCGGCCACCAGCCAGCCATTCCCGTTCGACAACGGCGCAGCGAGCCAGGACACCCTTCGTGCCCTATCAAGGAAGCTCGCAATGTCGAAATCCCCCCTGTTCCGTTCCGCTGCGCTCGCGCTGGCGGTCTCTCTTGCGGTAGTTGCACCGGCTGCTTCGGCGGCATCGCCGGTTGCAGGCGCCAGTAGCGCTGCTGCCGCTGTGCAGCGTCAGGCCGTCGCCAAGGGCCTGTACGAACTGGCTTACAGTCCTGCACAGAACGCCGTGTTCGTTGCCTCATCCGGCGGCTTTGGCGATGACGCCGGGCCGGCCCAGGTGCTGCGCCTGGATCCCACCACGCTTGCCGTGCAGCAGCGCATCCCGCTGGAGCGCAAGGGCTTTGGCGTGGTGCTGGATGACGCCAACAATCGCCTGTATGTCGGCAATACCGTCGACACCTCGGTGACGGTGGTCGATACCGCGCAGAACAAGGCCATCGGCACTGTGCAGCTGATGGAGAAGGTCACCGACAAGGACGGCAAGTCCTACTACAGCCACGATCTGCGTGAGCTGGTGGTGGATGCTCCAAACCATCGCCTGTACGTGACTGGTCATTCGCAGGAAGGCAGCGTGTTGTTCGTGGTCGATACGCAGTCGCTGCGCTTGATCGACACCATCGAGGGGCTGGGCAAGGCCAAGGCGCCAGGGCTTGCGCTGGATGCATCAGGCAAGCGGGTTTACACCAGCAACCTGTTGGGTGAAGTGGTCACCGTCGGCACCGACAGCGGCAAGGTCGAGCAGCGCTTCCAGGTCAGCGCCGAGCAGCCGATGAACATCGCGCTGGACACCGCCGGCAAGCGCTTGTTCGTCACCGATCAAGGCTTGGAGATGATCCGCAAATACCAGGCCAGCAGCATTGAAGGCTTCGCCTCGCGCCATCCGGGTAAGCGCGTGCTGGTGCTTGATCGCAGTAGTGGCGCCGAACTGGCCAGCATCCCGACCGATGCAGGCCCCTTGGGCATCCTGCTGGATGCACCGCGCAAGCGCCTGTATGTGACCAACCGCGAAGCGGGCAGCGTGACCGCCTACGACAGCGACAGCTACCAGCAGGTGGCCAGCTGGTCGGTGCCGACGCATCCGAACAGCCTGGCGCTGGATGCGGAGAACAACGTGTTGTACGTCAGCATCAAGAATGGCGAGAGCGACCCGAAGGGTGCTGAGGAAGCCGTCGCCCGCATCGATCTGGGCAGCTGACGCAGCAGCTTCTGCAACCGGAGTGTCCGGGGCCAAGGCAGCCATGCGTGCCTTGGCCTTTCTTCCACGGTTGCTGGCATCATCGGCCCATGGCCATCACGCTCGATCATCTGCGCCGCTACGCGGTTGCCCGTTCGCTGTTCAAGCCGACCACGCTGATGCGGGCGATTGCGAAGCTGGGCTTTGTCCAGGCCGATCCAATCCGCGCGCCCGCACGGGCACAGGACCTCACCCTGCGGCACAGAGTAGTGGGTTACCGCGCTGGTGATTTAGAACAGCGCTATCCACGCCTTCCCATCGAGGAAGACTTCTTCGTCAACTATGGCTTCCTGCCGCGTGGGCATCATGCCTTGATGCATCCACGGCAGGCGCGAATGGAATGGACGCCTGCACGTTGGAAGCAGGCGCAGGCGGTGCAGGCCTTCATCGCCGAGCGTGGTGCGGTGCATCCGCGTGAGGTGGACGCGCACTTCGCACATGGCAAGACCACCAATTGGTTCGGTGGCTCGTCCAATGCCAGCACGCAGCTGCTCGATGGCATGCACTATCGCGGGCTGCTGCGGGTGGCGCGGCGTGATGGCGGTACGCGCGTGTATGCGGCGCGCGATGCGGCACCACCGGTTCACAAGAGTGATGTCGATGCGCGCATGGATGCGCTGATTGATCTGATTGTCGGCAAGTACGCGCCATTGCCGGATGCCAGCCTCGGTCAGTTGGTGGCCTATCTTGGCAATGGCGTTCCGCAGTGGAAAGACGCGCGCAAGGCTGCGCTGTTGCGTGCGCGGCAACGTTTGCAGCGAACGCGGGTGGATGGCGTTGATTGGGTTTGGCCGGCTGACGAGCGTGTGGAGAGCCGTCGCTGGGAGCCGGATGCACAGGTGCGGCTGCTGACGCCGTTTGACCCGGTGGTGTGGGACCGCCGCCGTTTCGAGTTGCTTTGGGGCTGGGCGTATCGCTTCGAGGCATACACACCTGTACCCAAGCGCAAGTTGGGTTACTACGCTCTGCCGCTGTTGTGGGGTGATCGGGTGATCGGCTGGGGCAATGTGTCGGTTGCAGGCGGGGCGTTGAACGCTGAGTTGCGGTACGTCGAAGGGCGAGGTCCGCGTGATGCTGCTTTTGCCCAGGAGTTGGATGCGGAGTTGGCGCGCGTGCGGGTGTTTCTTGGAGTGGAATAGTGAGCTGAACCTTCTGCTGGCTGCGGTGCCGCCCTTGCGTATCCGCGGCCTTTGGAGATGAAACGGTCTCATCTCTGCGATGTCCACAGTTTCTCTGTGGTTGCTGTCAGCTGATCCGGGTGCCAGACCGGTTTTGTCAGGTTGGTGCTGATGGTTCTCCAGCTCGGGCGGTGCGGGCGAGTTGAACCATGGCTACTGCATCCGTCATGCTGCAGCGCCGTTGTACTGCTCCGCCCATAGGATCACACGCGTGTCGCCAACTACTGCCGCAGCAGCTCGCAATAGTGCCTTGCATATGACTGTGGCTTTCATCGCCATGGGTAGCTGGGCCACCTTCGCCAATCTGGCGCACCCGATGCCGCGGCCGTTGATCGCGGGAGTGGTGCAGGGCACGTTGTCGGCGCTGATCACCTTGTTCCTGAAGCGAATGATCGAGGCACTGTCTGCCCGCTTGCCGGGGAGGTCCGGTTATTGGGTGCCGCCGATGGTTGCTGTGATCGCTTCGCTGAGTCTGCTCAGCAGCATCCATTGGCTGGCTGGTACGCCGGAGATACTGCGCACGATCGTGGTGCCATTGTCGGTGACTGCGATCTATGCGACGACCTACAACCTCGCGCTGCGGCGCGCGTCGGCGCCGAGAATGTAGGAGCGGCGTGAGCCGCGAAGCCATTGCTGTGTCAGCCAGCGAAGAGCCAACCCCTCCCCAAGCCTCTCCTTCGCGACGCGAAAGGGAGGGGGCGTAGTGGGGGGGGGGGCGCCGGGCGGGGGGCGGGGGGGGGGGGGGGGCGCCGGGCCGCCGGCGCGCGCGCCCAGGCGGAGCGAGCCCCGGGGGCGCGCGCGCCGCGCCGCGC
>NZ_JBRRCU010000110.1:0-4461 GCF_056759195.1 Stenotrophomonas sp. STEN083
CGGACAGGTTGCCGTCGGTGGTTTCCATCAACTGGTTGAGGCTGCTGACCATGTCGCGGAAATCATGCTGGTAGGCATTGGCATCGCCACGCACCGAGAAGTCACCCTGCGCAGCGGCACCGGCCAGACGCTTGATCTCGCTGTTGATCGCCGACAGGCTGGCCTTGACCGCATCCACGGTCTCGGTGATCACGGCCTTCTCGCCGGGCAGGCGTTCGATGTCGACCGACAGATCGCCGTTGGCATAGCGCTTGATGGTCTCCAGTGCCGACAGCAGCATCTGGATGTGCGAGGCGACGAGTGCGTTGCTTTCCTTGACCATCACCCCGTAATCGCCGGGGAAGGCGGTCTCGTCCATGCGGTAGCTAATCAAGCCGGTGTCGTGCTGGCGTGCCATCTCACGCTGTGCGCCGATCACGGATTGCAGCTGTGCCTGCATGCGCTGCATGGACAGCAACAGCATGCCGACTTCGTCACGGCGGGAGGCATCGATGCGGCGGTCCAGCTTGCCTGCAGCGACATCGTCGGCCACGCGCACGGCGTCGGCCAGCGGCAGCATGATCGCGCGGATGATCGCCCAGCCCAGTGCGGCGGCAAGCAGCAAGGCCAGACCGAGGCCGATCGCGATGGCGATCAGCGAGCGCTGGTGCGCCTGACGTGATTCGGCCGTCTGCTTGGTCAGCTGCTCCTGGTTGTACTGCGACATCTGCTTGAGCTGGTCGAACAGGGCGCGGCGCAGCTTGCGTGAATCGCCACTGGAGATGGCGTTGGCGGTGACGAAGTCGTCGGCGGCAATCGCGGCGGCGATGCGGTCGTGTGCTTCGAAATAGCCAGCGCGCTGCTTCTTCATGTTGTCGTACATGGCCAGCTCGCTGGCGCTGTAGTCGGCTTCGATGTCGTCGTAGGCCTTTTCAGCAGCTTCAATCAGCTTGCGGCTATCGGCCATGCGCTTGTCGTAGTCGGCCAGCTGCTCCGGGTTGCCTTGGTAGTTGAGCTGGGCCTGCTCGAAGGTGCGGTATTCACCGAGCTGGGCGCGCATTTCGCCAAGCTGCTGGACGGCCGGCATCCAGTTGTTGTTGACCTGCTGTATCTGGGTGTCGGCCACGTTCATCCGCCACAGCGCGAACAGCGCAAGCAGCAGGGTGAGCAGGCTGGTGCTGCAGAATGCAAGCACCAGCTTTCGCGTGATCGACAGATTCTGGAACCACTTCATTGCAGACATCTCCGTAGGCGGGCATAGGGGGCGATCCACAGGTCCGGCGCTCCTGTGGAATGTCGTGCGTGCTGCTGGTCGCGACGGCGACCCAGGTCGGTTGACAAACCTGATTGCATTGCGATGCGGTATCGGCACGCCTGTAATGTTCTTGAAGGCGTTGTGCGGCGATGATTCAGCCAAGCCGCCTTGTACGCTTGTCCTGCGATCGCAGTCATTTCCTGCTTGCACGCGAGCACGGCAAAACGCCGCACGCCCAGAAGCTGGGGGTGCGGCGTCAGATGCTTGTTACGGTGTACTCAGGCTGCTTGCTGGGTGCGCAGGGAGCGCACCAGCCCACCAATATCGACGATCAGCGCGACGCGGCCGTCGCCAAGGATGGTTGCGCCGGATACACCGCTGATACGGCGGTAGTTGTTCTCGATGTTCTTGACGACAACCTGCTGCTGGCCGATCAACTCATCCACTTCCAGCGCGATCTTCTGGCCGTCACCTTCCACCACGACGACCAGCGGGTCGGCCTGTGGATTGTCGGGATAGCCGTAGTACTGGCCCAGCGACAGGATCGGCAGGTATTCGCCGCGGACGCGCAGAACGCGGCCTTCGCCGGCCATGCTGCGGATATCGTCCGGCTGCGGCTGCAATGCTTCCAGCACGTAGGCCAGCGGCAGGATCAGGGTTTCGCCGGCAACCGACACGGTCATGCCATCGAGGATGGCCAGCGTCAGCGGCAGCCGGATCAGCACGCGGGTGCCGGCGCCGGTGCGGCTCTCCAGCTGTACTTCGCCACCCAGCGCCTGGATGTTGCGCCGGACCACGTCCATGCCGACACCACGACCGGAGAGGTCGGTGACAGCATCGGCGGTCGAGAAGCCGGGCTGGAAAATGAGATCCCAGACTTGGGCGTCGGTGGGGTTGTCCGGCACGCTCAAGCCACGTTCCAGTGCCTTGGCCAGAATCTTTTCGCGGTTCAGGCCGCGGCCGTCGTCGCTGACTTCGATAACGATATGTCCACCCTGGTGCGATGCGGCCAGGGTGATCGTGCCGGTCTCGTCTTTGCCGGCTTCGCGACGCACGTCTGGCATTTCCAGACCATGGTCGATTGAGTTACGGACCAGATGCACCAAGGGATCTGCGATCTTTTCGATCAGGCCCTTGTCTAGTTCGGTGCCTTCGCCAATGGTGCGCAGGCGGACTTGCTTGCCCAGGCGACCGGAAAGATCGCGGACCAGACGCGGGAAGCGGCGGAACACGGCGTCGACTGGCAGCATGCGCACGCCGATGACAGCTTCCTGCAGGTCGCGGGTATTGCGTTCGAGCAGGTCCAGACCGGCAAGCAGCTGTTCGGCGTGGGCTGGATCCAGCCCGCCGGACACCTGCTTGAGCATGGCCTGGGTGATGACCAGTTCGCCGACCAGGTTGATCAAAGCATCGACCTTGTCGACGCTGACCCGGATCGAGCTTTCAGCTTCGTGCTGCTGGCCACTGGCGGGTGCCTTGACGGCGGCCTCGGCGATGTTGGCAACGGCAGTAACGGGTGCTTCCACTGCAAGGCTGGGCGGTGCGGCCGGACGGATATCCAGCTCGCAGTCATCGACCACCCAGGCAAAGGTGTCTTCGATGCGGCTGCGCGGCACTTTGCCGACCAGACCCAGGTCCCAGGCCAGGTAGGCTTCCAGCGGATCGAGCTGATCGAAGCTGGGCAGGCGCGCCATGCGTGGTTCCACGTGCAGGGAACCAAGGGTTTCCAGCTCGCGGATGATGCGCAGCGGATCATTGCCGCTCATGAACAGCGACGGCGCCGGGGCAAAGCCAATCTGCCAGGCGTCGGGGGTTTCTTCCTGCTTCACTGCGGCCACGACTACCGGCGCAGCGCCGGAAAGCACAGCCTGCAGGCGATCGGTTATCGCCTTCACCGCTGCCGGATCGGCAGGCTGGCCATGTTCGACTTCACGCAACAAGGCACGCAGTACATCGACCGAGCCCAGCATCGCGTCGACCGCGTTGCTTTCGAGTGCGCGCTTGCCCGCACGCAGTTCATCGAGCAGGGTTTCCAGCACATGGGTGAGTGCGGCGATGGCATCAAAACCAAAGGTGCCGGCGCCGCCCTTGATCGAGTGGGCGGCACGGAACACCGAATTGATGACTTCGGGATCGTGTTGGCCGTCTTCCAGAGCCAACAGGCCGGCCTCCATTGCATCCAGCCCTTCGCGGCTTTCTTCGAAGAAGGTGGCGTGGAAACGTTGCAGGTCCATGCTCATTGGCGCGGTATCCGATCGGTGGGGCAGGTGGGCTGATCAGCCCAGGACTTTCTGTACGGTGGCAACCAGCTGTTCTGGATTGAACGGCTTGACCAGCCAACCGGTAGCGCCGGCGGCCTTGCCTTCGGATTTCTTGTCGGCGGCCGACTCGGTGGTCAGCATCAGCATCGGCGTGAACTTGTAGTCCGGCAGCTGACGCAGTTCGCGGATCAGCGAGATGCCATCCATGTTCGGCATGTTGACGTCGGTGACCACGGCGTTGAAACGCTGGCCCTTGGCCCGGCCCAGAGCGACCGCGCCATCCTCGGCTTCTTCAACCGAAAAACCGGCCGAGGTGAGGGCAAAAGAGACCATCTGGCGCATTGACGCCGAGTCGTCCACCACCAAGATTCGTGCGCTCATGCAGCGTTCTCCACAGATTTCGTTGTGTCAGGGGTTGCTTCCAGACCAAGGGTCCGGAGGACACCGAGCAGGCGCGCGGCGTCACGGAAGGTATCGGTAGCGTTGTCAAAGACGGTGCCGTTGCCAGCTTGCTGGCGGGCCAGCACAAAGGCGCACAGCACCTGCATTGCAGCGGTGTGCACGCGGCCCACCTGGCTGGCATCCACGCGCAACTCGCCCGCTTGCGGCAGGTGGGTTGCCAGGTGTTGTTTCAACTCGCTGGTGGACTCGATGCCGAGATCCTGCGCCAGGGCCACAGTGCTCATCGTTGCTCCGAACAAACGTTACTGGGAGAGATAGCGGCGATATGCCAGTGATCTTTAGCGTCGCGATGCGCTGCAGCAGATAGTGTTAACGGGCGCACGGTTTTTTGCTTACCCCCTCCCTTGCGCCGAAGGCGTAGGGGAGGGATGGGGAGGGGTAGTTTTTGGCTGGGTAGCAACTGTCTTGTCAGCCGGAGGCCATAGCGGCCTCCGCATCTCGTTTACGAGCATTGAGGATGACCAGCATCTTTCTCATAACCGCGACCAAGGCCACCTTGCCGGG
>NZ_JBRRCU010000111.1:0-3095 GCF_056759195.1 Stenotrophomonas sp. STEN083
GGGGGGGGGGGGGGGGGGGGGGGGCGCGGCGGGGCGGGGGGGGGGGGCGCGGCGCCGCCCCCCCCCCCCCCCCCGCGGCCGCGCCCCGCCCCCGCCCCCCCCCCCCCCCCCCCCCCCCCCCCCCCCGCTCCTACAAACAGCAGGTCTCACAACGCTATCAAGCTGGCAACGACTGCCCGCCATCCACCGCCAGCACCTGGCCTGTGATCCAGCGTGCTGCTGGCGAACACAGGAATACGGCGGTAGTGGCCACATCCTCGACATTGCCGAAGCCGCCGAACGGGATCTTGGCGCGGATCTGTTCGTAGAGTTCGGGGGCGCTGCTGCGGCGCTGCTCCCACAGTCCACCGGGGAATTCGATCGAGCCCGGTGCCAGTGCGTTGACCCGGATGCGCTCGCGCGCCAACTCGGTGGCCAGGCTGGTGGTGTAGTAATTCAACGCCGCCTTTGCAGCGGAATAAGCCGCCGCACGTGGTGTCGGTACCGAGGCGTTGATCGAGCTGATGTTGAGGATGGCCGGCATCGCACTCAGGCGCAGATGCGGCAGGGCAGCGCGGTTGGCGCGCACCGCGGCCATCAGGTCGATATCGAAACCGGCCTGCCAACTGGCATCGTCATTGCCGTTGCCATAGCCGGAGGCATTGTTGATGAGGATATCAATGCCTCCCAGCTCGGCGGCAGCAGCATCGATCCAGGCTTGGATCTGCGCCGGATCAGCGAGATCACATTGCTGCGTGTGCGCGGCAGCTGCGCCATCGCGTAGCAGTACGTCGGCAGCCTGGGTCAGCGTGGGCGCGCCACGTGCGCAGATGCTGAGCTTCGCACCTTCGCGGGCAAAGCCCTGGGCGATGGCCAAACCAATGCCCCGGCTGCCACCGGCAACCAGGACACGTGCCCCGTGTAGAGAAGCAGAGGATGAAGTCATTGCTGCGGTTCCGGTGGGCGGAGACCGCTCATTATCGCTGCGTCGGGGCTTACGGGCGAAGAACGCGGTGTTCCGCGATCACGGCAGGCCGGGCACGTTCAAGGTCGCGAACAAATTGTTCTGCGCCTTCTTGGCCATTGAGCGCGGCAGCTTGGCGATGAAGGTATCGCCAGTGAGCGCCAGATCACCGCGCAGGATGAAGCCGTTGATCTGGGTATAGCTCTTGACGCTGTATTTGTTTCCATCCTGGGTGACTTCCATGTACATCGGTGAAGTCAGGATGTTGTTGCCCTTGCGATAGACGCGGGTGCCATCGATGTCGCGAACCAGGCCGTAGCCATGTTCGGTTGCCCATGCATCGACTTTGGCAAGCACGTTCTCATCGGAGCTGAAGGTGGTGAGGTCATGCGGCCTGCCGCTGTTCTTTGCCATCAGCGCCAGGATGTTGATGGCTGCCAAGCCGCCGAGACCGCCCACGACCATTCCGGTGATCAAACCCATGCTGTCCACTCCTTGATTTGGAGCGGCATTCCAACACATCACAACGCAGGCTGTCGTGAAAAAAAGTATTACTTCCAGGTAGTGGGCGTTGCGCCACGTTCTGGATGGTGCATCTGCACGATGCAGAAACGATGGCCGGTTGGCGCTTCCATCACCCACCAGCGTTTGACCTTGGCAATGCGGCGTGCGCCCAGTGCTTCAAGCCGGTCGGCTTCTGCATCGATATCGTCGGACTCGATATCCAGATGCACGCGTGGAGCGTGATCGACGCGCTGCACTTCCACGTGCAGCTCGGCTGGTGCGCCGATTAGTTCGGCGTACTGCGCGCCATCGTTCTCGGTATGGCCGGGCTTGGCGGTCAGGCCGAGTGCGGGCGCCCAGAACGCGGCGGCGGCATCGCTGTCGGTGCCCTGACAATCAATGATGAAACCTGCAAGACGGCTGCGGTGGCTCATGTGGATGCTCCGGTGAAAGAGGAGCGCAGCGTACACCCGCTATCCGTGGCTGCGTGTTATCGCGCTGTCGGCAGCAGCTGAAGTGCTCAGGCGCCATGCAGCGATGCACAGCGCGCTGTACACACTCCACTCGGCCAGGCGTTGCAGTAGTCCTCGCCAGGACTGCAATGGTTCCAGCCCCATCAACACGAACAGCAACAGCCAGAGTCCTGCCAGCGCGATCCAGAAAGCGCGTGTACCTGGACGCAATGCCGGCGCGGTTGCCAGCAGCACCAGGCCGAGTGCGGTGCCCAGATAGGTGAACACGCCGAGCAGGGTGTGCAGTGATTGCGACAAGCTGCCACCGAACGGGCAACCGAGATCGCAGGGCGCCAGCGCGGAACCTATCCATGCCAGCGGCTCGAACAACAGCAGCCAGTAACCGAAACGACTGGCGCCGCTTACCGGGGCCATCGGCGCGAATGCGAACAGAAGCAGCGCGGCCAATACACCGACTGGAATGAAGCCGAACAGACTGATCAGTCGGGCGTGTTCGCTGCCGGTCGCGCCGAGTTCACTGATGTATTGCGACAGCGGCGAGTAACCGGGTTTGAGCTCGGCACCGCCGAGCAGCATCAGCAGGTACATCGCCACGAACAGCAGGATCAAGCAGCGTTGGAAACGCATCGTCGGCCCGTGGATGGTGAGCGATGCTCAGCGTACGCGATTGGACAGGAACAGCTCCACCTTGCCGCAGCTCGGGCAGGCATGCAGGTCGAATTCCTCACGGTTGACGAACAGTTCGCCGATATCGCCAAGCAGGAAGGGCATGGCCTGCGAGCCTTCGTGGAAGCGTTTGCGGCCGATGAACTCCATGCGCATGCCGGGGCAACGCGGGCAGTCGATCAGGCGCGGTGGTTGCGTCCAGTTGCGGCCGTCATCGGGTTGATAGTCGCGTGGCGGTGGCGCGCCGTCGGCATGGGTGCCGCATTTCCAGCACTGGTCGAAGTTGTCTTCGTTGACTTCCTTGCAGTTGCTGCAGGTCCAGGTGCCCATGGTGGTTTTGGTGGCGGTGTGGGATTGAGCAATCGTAGCGCTCGGATGCTGGGTTGGCGTTACAGGTGGGTGATGTTTTTTTTTGTGTGGTGGGGAATGCGGGGAGGATCAAAGGCAAGAGCTGCCCTCACCCCAACCCCTCTCCCGCAAGCGGGAGAGGGGCTAGTGCACTACAAGCG
>NZ_JBRRCU010000112.1:0-2450 GCF_056759195.1 Stenotrophomonas sp. STEN083
GTAGTGCCGAGCAATGCTCGGCAGAGGCACCACCGGCAAAGCCCCTGCCGAGCATGGCTCGGCACTACATGCCTCGCTCCCATGGTTGCCCAAGCAACCACACCCCGCTCCACCCCATGCCTCTGGCACACTCGCGCTTCCACCAACACGGAAGTCGCCGCCATCGCTCGCCAGACCAACCTTGCCCGCATCGCCAGCTTCGCGCTCATCACCCTGAGCAGCACTGCCTTGGCCGCCGACAACTTCATCGTCCGCGACCACGTCAGCGATGGCACCTTCACCACCGGCATCGAAGGCCCGGCGACCGGCCCGGATGGCGCGCTGTACGTGGTCAACCTCGGCAAGGACGGCAGCATCGGCCGCGTCGATGAAACCGGCGAGGCATCGCTGTTCCTCACCCTGCCCGAAGGCAGCATCGGCAACGGCATCCGCTTCGGCAGTGATGGCACGATGTATGTCGCCGACTACCCGCGTCACAACATCCTGCGCGTGGCACCGGGCTCCACCAGCGTCAGCATGTTCGCCCACCTGCCCGATGCGCACCAGCCCAACGACATCGCCCTGGCTCCGGATGGCACGTTGTATGCCAGCGACCCCAACTGGGCAAAGGTCGATGACGGCCAGCTGTGGCGCATCGACCGCGATGGCAGTGTGCACCTGCTCGAAACCGGCATGGGCACCACCAATGGCATCGAGGTCAGCCCTGATGGCAAGCGCCTGTACGTCAACGAAAGCGTGCAACGCAATGTCTGGATGTACGACCGCGCCGCCGACGGCAGCATCAGCAACAAGCGCCTGCTGATCCGCTTCGACGACCATGGTATGGATGGCATGCGCTGCGATGCCGACGGCAATCTCTACATCGCCCGTTACGATGCCGGTGTAATCGCGGTGGTCTCGCCCGATGGCAAGCTGCTGCGTGACGTGCCGCTCAAGGGCCGCAAGCCCAGCAATATTGCCTTTGGCGGCAGCGATGGCCGCCAGGTCTTCGTGACCCTGCAGGACCGCGGCGCGGTGGAAACCTTCCAGGCGGATCGCCCCGGCCGTGAATACGGTCTGCAACCATCCGCCAAACCCTGAGGGCGCCAGTCTCAGCTGCTGCAATCCATATCAGGCATGCTGTAGGTCATGGGAGGAACCGCAATGCACAGCATCGAACTGAAGGACCCGGCCGGCTTCGGCAATGAGTTTCTGCGCCTGACCCTGATGCAGGGTTTCCAGTCGCTGACCAAGCGCGACCTGGAACTGCTGATCTTCGTGTTGATCGAACGCGACGGCGCGATCAATCGCAGCGACTCCAATGCCGCCGTTGCCCTGCAGCTGCGGGTTACTCCAGCCAAGGTCAAAGGCCTGCGCCGTGATGGATATGCGCGTTGGCGGGCACTGGTACCGGAGGAAGGTGAGGCCGCCCTGCAGCGCATCGTCGCCGCGGTGCTGACCGAGGCCAATCTGCGCTCCGGCGCAAAACACGTCAGCGAGCGCAGCCGCAAGGAAGGTTTTCTCGCCATCCGCATCGAGCACCCCGACGATGCCCAGCGCTTCGAGCAGGCGATCCTTGATGTCGGTGCGATCCCGGTCTACGAGCGCAACCGCGAAGTGGTGGCGGTGCGCTTCGACACCTTGCTCAACATCGCCGAACGCTGGAACTACCTGCAGCCCGATCCGCAGGCCACGCTGGATGCCTTGAAGAAGCTGGCCCCGGCCTCGGAAGAAGTCGCCGATCTGCTGAAGAAGGATGTCAGCCAACTGCGCTGGGTCGATCTGCGCCGCGCGCTCAACAGCCTGGGCGCGAAGGCGATCAGCTCTACCGCCGAAGGTGGCTTGAAGGGCCTGCTGAAACTGGTCTTCCCGTTCATTCCGGGCTGAACGGCTCGCCCGTTCAGCTACGGCCAATTACCATCGAGGGACGATGCGCCCCGCGCATCGCTCCGTTCTCCATCCGATGAGTCGTGCCATGTCTGCGCTTCGTACCGCCCTGCCTCTGGCGTTTGCCATCCTGATGCCCATTGCCGCCAGCGCCCAGACCGTGCCGCGCCCTGAGCCTGCGGTCAGCATGCCGTTGAACGATGCGCCGGTGCATGTGCGCGAGCAATCGCTGTCCACTGGCAAGGTCACCCACTCCACGCAGATCCTGATGCCCACCGATCAGGCCCAGGTCACCGTGCGATCGATCCAGCCGGACAGCGTGATCGGCAATTACCGCATCGATTTCGACGCAATGGATGTGGATGGCGATGGCTTCATCAGCCGCGAGGAAGCGCAGGCCAATCCGGCCTTGGCTGATGAATTCAACGCCTTGGATACAGCGCGCCGCGGCAAGCTGTCACGCGAGCAGTTGGCCGGTTGGCTGCGCTGAAGCGTCACCTGTAGTGGCGGGGCCGAGCAGGCGCGGGGCGGGTCCGGGCCAGCCCACACCACCGCCCAGCAGCCCCGCACTATCGCCGGTGCGC
>NZ_JBRRCU010000113.1:0-2085 GCF_056759195.1 Stenotrophomonas sp. STEN083
GTCACCGCCTGTATGCGCAAATACCTGACCAGGCTCAATGCCATGAAACGTGACAACGCACCCTGGATAGCGGGTATAGCGGGAGGCGCTAAAGACAGTTGACTCCTACAGTTCCTCCGGTCAGGGTTGTGTGCCTTCACACCGCCAATCACATTCCAGCGAAAACCCTCAGCGCCAACCGTCACTCAGCCATGCAGCAAGGTCGCTGTTTGCTAGTATCCCCAGACCAGCTTGGGGCATGAATGATGGCAGCAGAGAAGAATCCTATAACCCGAACGAGCGCGGGGATGCGCGCGGAGGGGGGCTGGGCGAGAGTCTTTGCAAACCGAGGTCTGTCAGCACTGATGATGCTGGCTGGATCTGCCGCGGCACCTGCCTGGGCGCAGGCGGGAGTGGATGGTTTTTCGCCAGCATTCGCGGTATTGCCGCTACCCGGGTTGCTCGCAGGTCTATGCCTGCTGTTGATCGTAGTTGTGTTGTGGTTGGGCATGCAGCTCAAGCAACAACGTCGCCAAGCCCAGCAATTGGCGGCGCAGGAGCACGCTCGATCAGATCAGTTGCACGAACAGAACGCCCGTCTGGAAGCCGCCCTGCTGGAAAAAGCGCAGCTTGAGCGCCGGCTGCGCGAGCAGGCCGAATCCTTCGAACGGCTGGCCAATGAAGATGATCTCAGCGGCCTTCCCAATCGTCGCGCGTTTGATGATGTGCTCGCACGCGATATGGCGGCAGCGCGTCGTACTGGGCGTTCACTGAGTCTGGTGGTGCTTAGCATCGATCACCTCAAGCAGATCAATGCCGAGTGGTCGCGTGCAGTCGGCGATCTGGTGTTGTGCGAAGTGGGCGACCTGATGCGGCGCAGCCTGCGTGCTTCCGACATGCCGGCACGGCTGGGTAACAAGGAGTTCGCGGTGTTGTTGAGCGACACGGCGCTGCCGGAAGCGGAGATCGCCTGTCAAAGGCTGCAGCGCCTGTTCGGCCAGTACGCCGAATGGGGCGGACACGAGGCCGGCGATATCAAGGTGAGTTTCAGTGCAGGCGTAGTGCAGCTGGGTGAGGACGATCAGGCGCCGGTACTGTTCTACCAGCGCGCAAAAAACGCGCTGGCACAGGCGAAGAAAGAGGGTCGCGCACGAACCTGCGCGGCCTGAGACTGGTAACGCTCAGCGACCGGACGCGGTCGGCCAGGCGTTGACGATCTTGCAGAACAGGCGCGCGGTCTGCTCGGTGTCGTACACCGCACTATGCGCCTCACTGGCATCCCATTCGAAGCCGGCAGCCTGCACCGAGCGCGCAAGCACGGTCTGGCCATAGGCCACGCCTGCCAGCGTCACTGTGTCGAACACGCTGAAGGGATGGAAGGGGTTGCGCTTGTGCCCGCTGCGGGCAACGGTAGCGTTGACGAAGTTCAGGTCGAAATGCGCGTTATGGCCGACCAGGATCGCGCGCTGGCAGTTGTACTTTTTCATCGCGGCACGGATCGGCGCGAACACATGTTCCAGCGCGTCGCGCTCAGGCTTGGCCAGGCGGAACGGATGGTCGAGCACAATGCCGGTGATTTCCAACGACTTGGGGTCGATTTCGGTGCCTTCGGCCGGAATCACATGCGCGCTGGCGGTCTGGCCCGGGTAGAGCTGGCCGTTCTCGTCCATCTCCACCGGTACGGCGGCGATCTCGAGCAGGGCATGGCGATTACAGTCAAAGCCGCCCGTTTCCACGTCCACCACCACCGGCAGGAAGCCACGGAAGCGTTGCGCCATCGGCGTGAAAGCAGGGCGGGGGACCGAGGGTTCAGCAAATTCGTTCATCGCAATAGGGTAGCAGAGCAGGTCAAGTGGCCGCGTCAGCAAGGGGCGGCAAGCGCTGTGGGGCACCTGTAGTGGGGGGGGGGGGGGGGGGGGGGGGGGGGGGGGGGGGGGGGGGGGGGGGGCGGGCGGGGGGGGGGGGGGGGGGGGGGGGGGGGGGGGGGGGGCGGGGGGGGGGGGGGGGGGCGGGGGGGGGGGGGGGGGGGGGCGGGGTGGGGGGCAGCGGGGGGGGGGGCGGTCCGGGGCGGGCGGGGCCGTGCGGCGTGACGGAGGGGGGCGGCTG
>NZ_JBRRCU010000114.1:0-1549 GCF_056759195.1 Stenotrophomonas sp. STEN083
CCCCGGCCGCCCCCCGCGCCCCCCCCCCCCCCCCCCCCCCCGCGCCCGCCCGCCCCCGCCCCCCCCCCCCCCGCCCCGCCCCCCCCCCGCCCCCCCCCCGCCTCACTACGTCACTTGAACTCGGCAGCCCAGTACGCTTCGATCTGGGTGACCAGCTCGGCCGGCAGCGGCACGTAGTGCAGCTCGTTGGCCTGGGTCTTGCCGTTCTCGAAGGCCCACTTGAAGAATGCGCGGGTATCGGCGCTGCGCTTGGCATCCTTCGGCTGCTTGTGCATCAGCATGAAGTTGGTGGCGGTGATCGGCCATGCATTGGCGCCCGGTGCGTTGGTGATCACCAGGTTGAAGTCCTTGGCGTTGGCCCAGTCCGCGCTGGCAGCAGCGGCGGCAAAGGTCTCGGCGGTCGGCTGCACCCAGGTACCGGCAGCGTTCTGCATCGAGGCATACGGCATGTTGTTCTGCAGTGCGTAGGCCAGCTCGACGTAACCGACCGAACCCTTGATCTGCTGCACGTAGGAGGCAACGCCTTCATTGCCCTTGCCGCCGACGCCGTCCGGCCACTGCACCGAAGTGCCTTCGCCAACCTTGTCCTTCCACTCGCCGCTGACCTTGGACAGGTAGTTGGAGAAGTTGAAGGTGGTGCCCGAACCATCGGAGCGGTGCACCAGGGTGATCTTGGTGTCCGGCAGGGTCACGCCCGGGTTGGCATCGGCGATGGCCTTGTCGTTCCAGGTCTTGATCTTGCCCAGGAAGATGTCAGCCAGCAGGGTGCCGCTCAGGCGCAGCTGGCCCGGCTGCAGGCCTTCCAGGTTGACCACCGGCACCACGCCGCCAATTGCCGACGGGAACTGGCCCAGGCCAGCCTGTGCCAGCTCTTCGGTGGAAAGCGGCTTGTCGGAGGAGCCAAAGTCGACCGTGCCGGCCTTGATCTGGGCGATACCACCGCCCGAGCCGATCGACTGGTAATTGATCTTGGCGCCGGTGGCGGCGTTGTAGTCGGCCGACCACTTGGACACCAGCGGGAAGATGAACGATGCGCCTGCGCCGGAGATTTCGACGGCGACCTTGTCACCGGCAGTCGTTGCGGAGGCACCCGCGGCGTCTGGGCCGGAACCGGCCTGGTTACCCTTGTCACCACAGGCTGACAGGCCCAGGGCAATGGCCAGCGAAAGGGCGGCAAGACCGGTCGTGTGCAGCTTCATGCGTCACTCCATAGCGGGAGAAATGCCGGCAGCGCCGGCGGATGCGGCTATGAAATGATGTTTTTGTTACAGCCTGATTACATCGTGAAAAAAATCTGAAAAAGCTCACAGAATCAATGGCCATCGGCTGGGTCGATGACGCCCTGAAAGGCCGGGATATAGCCCGGAGGCGGTGTTTTCCCGGCAATGTCCGACTGTAGTGCCGAGCCATGCTCGGCAGGGGCTACACCGGTAGAGCCCCAGCCGAGCGTGGGTCGGCAGTTCACGGTTTTTGGGATTTACGGGATGGCCGCGGGACGCCGGGCCCCCAAAAAAAAAAAAAAAACCGCGGAGGGGAGTTACGCCCCGTT
>NZ_JBRRCU010000115.1:0-1394 GCF_056759195.1 Stenotrophomonas sp. STEN083
GCTTTGGACTATCCGTTCACCCGGTAGCGCCGCATTCCCTTCTCCCGCATGCGGGAGAAGGTGCCCGGAGGGCGGATGAGGGGAGCTTTAGCTTTAGCTTTAGCTCCAACGCCACCAACAAGCCGGCACCCAGCTGCCCTACACTCAGAAACTCCGCACAAAGAGAAGCAGCAATGCGCATCGGTCTGGCCGCAAACCGTCTCCATCACGAAAGCGCCGACGCTGCGTTGTTCCGTTGGCTACGCGCCAGCGAAACCGGAATCCGCGAATTGGGCGTGGAGTTGCACGCTGTTGGCCGCACCTACGACGCCATTGCCAGCACGCATCCTCTACAGGATTACCCCGGACTTCAGCGCTATCCAAACGGTCGCGAAGGCGGTTTGATGAAGCTGGTTGCCGAAGTCGTAGGCATGGGCACACCCGAGCGTACTCTCGACGGCGCGATCTACTTCATCGACCCGGTCGATCCTTCATCGGTGTTCCCTGAGGCCATCGCACTCAAGCGCCAGTGCGTCATCCACGGCAAGCCTTTCATCTCCACGGTAGCCACCGCACGTGACTGGATTGAAATGGAGCGCATCCACGCCGGCTTCGCTCCGGATCCAGGCGCCGATGATCTACATGACTTCAGCAAGCAGACGCTTGCCCTGATCGCCCACGACGCGCGCAAGCCACAGATGCTGGCCTTCGCATCAGAGCACTTCGACCTGCTGTCGCAATTCGCGCAGCGCATCGGTACCGGCACCACGGGTCAGCGCTTGAACGAAATGGCCTGGAGCCGCGGCTGGCCACGCGAGCAGGAATGGATCCACCGCTTCCAGAGCGGTCCACTCGGCGGCGACGCACAGATTGCGGACCGTGTGCTCGAACACCGCTGTCAACGCGCGATCTTCTTTGAAGACCCGCATGTGGCGCGCCAGCATGAAGCGGATATCCAGTTGCTCGAGCGCGCAGTGACCACGGTCACCGACGATGCGGTATGTATCACCGCGCCCAATATCGCAGCCCGCTGGGCAGTTGCCGCACAGCTGCGCCAAAAAACCTGACGGGAGTGCCGAGCCATGCTCGGCATCGGCTTTCCAGGTGGCGCCAGCAGAGTCCCTACGCTTTTCTTTGGCTTTGGCTTTTCGTTGGCTTTGGCGTTGTCTTTGGGTTTGGCTTCGGCTTCGGCTTCGGCTTCGGCTTTGGCTTTGGCTTCGGCTTTGGCCGTGACCCTTGCTCGGGCTGGCGCTTAAGCCCGTCTCGCGCCTGCGGGAGAAGGGTTGGGATGAGGGCAGCTTCTAGCTTCTGTCGTTTGGCTTTTTTGGCTTGATTCAAGCCTTTCCGCGCCGTTGTCTCTACGAGCTTCGCGGCTTACGCGGCTCCTACAAATGCGCGTGCACCACTGCCGCGCA
>NZ_JBRRCU010000116.1:0-1156 GCF_056759195.1 Stenotrophomonas sp. STEN083
TGTAGGAGTCAACTGTCTTTAGCGCCTCCCGCTATACCCGCTATCCAGGGTGCGTTGTCACGTTTCATGGCATTGAGCCTGGTCAGGTATTTGCGCATACAGGCGGTGACAGCCAGCTTTTTGGGCTTACCTGCGGCCACTAGATGTTGGTAGCACAACGCCAGTGCCTGATCGCCTCGGATCGCCGACCAGGTGGCCATGTACAGCACCCGCCGGACATCAGCCCTTCCGCCGGCTATACGGCGCTGGCCTCGCCAGCGTCCGCTGTCACGGTTGTACGGGGCCAGGCCTACCAAGGCCGCGATCTGACGGCGATCCAGTCGCCCCAGTTCGGGTAACCGCGCCGCCAAGGTGGCACGCAGGATCGGGCCCAGTCCCGGCGCCTTGCCCAGCGATGAGGGCTCAGCACTGGCAAGTTTGGCCAAGAGCTTGTCCAGGTCCTTGATCTGCGCTTGGAGCTTGTCTATCCAGTTCTGCAGGAAGGTTTGCACCACAGGCGCCTGCAGTTGCTGAAGACGGCGACGATGGCTATCGCGCTCACTGACAAAAGCACTTCTCAACTGCAGCCACTCACGCAAAATAGCGGTCGCTTCAGGCAGTGGCTCCGTCAGTGCCGCCGGTAGCAACTGCGCCGCTACTGCCAGCACGCGGGCATCCAACGCATCGGTTTTTGCCTTCACCCCCAAGGCGCGCGCCAGCTCACGCGGTCGCTGAGCGGGAAGCCGCACAGCAGGCAGATTTACCTGATGCAGGTGCTTGAGCAGTGCCTGTTCATAGCCGCCGCTGGCCTCGAAGACGATGCGCTGACACGGCATCTGTTGCAACCAAGACACCAGTTCGGTCAGGCCGGCTGCTGAGTTGGCAAAAACGTTGCTCTGCTCCTGGGGCAGAACGTGGACCACCAATTCCAACTTGGCGACATCGATACCAACATAGCTACCCATCACCGGCTCCTGTTGTAGGCTGACAGTGAGAGCGCTCCCCTGATCCCATGCTTGTACGGTTCGGACTCGTATCCGATCAACTGTTCGGGCTGAAGGGGAGTTTGGAGTGCGGCGCCCCAACTCCTACACGTGCTTCTGGGCACCGCGACGTAACGGGCTGCCGCACTCCGCTCTCAACCACAATCTACTCGGCTGGCAGACACAAGCGGCGT
>NZ_JBRRCU010000117.1:0-1154 GCF_056759195.1 Stenotrophomonas sp. STEN083
GTAGCAACTGTCTTGTCAGCCGGAGGCCATAGCGGCCTCCGCATCTCGTTTACGAGCATTGAGGATGACCAGCATCTTTCTCATAACCGCGACCAAGGCCACCTTGCCGGGCTTGCCTTGGCTGATCAGCGAGTCGAAGAACTCCCGCAGCCTTGGCTCGTAACGTCTTGCGGTCAGGGCGGCCATGTACAGCGCCTCTCGGACGACGGCGCGACCTCCGGTGATGCTTCGCCGGCCTTTCCAGGTTCCGCTCTCCCGATTCATCGGGGCCACGCCCACCAATGCTGAGATCGCTTTGCCGCTGAGCTGGCCCAGCTCCGGCAGCTCACAGGCAAGCGTTGCCATCAGAACCGGCCCTGCGCCCTTGAGATTGGCAAAGTTTTTCCAGCCTTTTTGCTCCCCCAGCAATTCGCTGATGGTTTGATTCAGCTGTTTTATATCGCTGCTGATCCCCTGCAGATGCTTGTTGACCATCGCAATCAGGGTGGCATCGTTGAAGCCACGCAGACGTTGTCGTTCACTCACACGCATCTGGACCAGATGCCGACGGCGCAGGCAAAGCTCGCCCAAACGACGCTGCCACGGTGCTGGTGGTACATAGCGCGTCAACTTCAGCACATTGGCCATATGCGCCAGGACCGAGGCATCAATGCGTTTTGGCAAGCCTGCCTGTAGCCGTGGCGAAGCTGCGGCCCCGGCCAGGGTTGATGCGTACCACCGGTAGTCCAGCGTCGTGCAGTGCGTCCAGCGCCTTCTGCTCATAGCCGCCACTGGCTTCCAGTACCACCTGTTTGACCGGCCATTTTCGTAGCCATCGGATCAAGCTAGCGAAGCCGCTCTTGGTGTTCTTGAACTGCCGAAACGCCTGTTCATGAACTGCTACATCCAGGGTTTCACCACTTACATCAATCCCGATCCCAAACATGGCGCAACTCCGCTAGGCTGACAGGGCCGAGAGCTCCCCCCGCTTGCCCAGTCTTATCAGTGCGAGCGCCATACTCGACCAACTGTTCGGGCGGATCAGGGAGAAACCGGCGCGGGGATCCTTGCTACCAAGCGATCGAAAAGACCTAGTGCCGAACGGTCGCCCGCGCCGGGCTCTCGGCACCTAAGGTGACAGACTGCTAAGAGATAAGTGCCGAGCCATGCTCGGC
>NZ_JBRRCU010000118.1:0-1133 GCF_056759195.1 Stenotrophomonas sp. STEN083
GTAGAGCCGAGATCCTATGTTCGCGGTCAAGCCTGCTGGAAGCAGGCTTGACCTACTCTCAGCATGGTCGGATCGAAATCCCGGCCGCTCTTGAGAACACCCCACGCGATTCTGGCCAGCTTTCTAGCCAGGATGTTGAAGCTGGCGGTGCTGCTGTGGCCGCGCTCACGGATGGCGGTGTAGAGGGGTTTGCCGCCCTTGGAGCGCGTCAGACCCATGGCGGCCATGTAGAGGATCTGGCGTAGGCCGGCATTGCCTCGCTTGGACAAACGGCGTCGGCCGATCCGGGCACCCGACTCGTTGGGCCGAGGATCCAGGCCGGTGCAGGCAATCCACGCATCGGAGTTGGCCAGCGGCCAGCGGGTGATGTGATGGGTGATGAAGGCCGCCACTGTTGGCCCGATCCCCGGAATGGTCATGATTCGTCGATACAGATCGCACTGTTCGCCGCTGCGGCACAGCTGCTGAATTTGCTGGTCCAGCATGGCAATGGCCGCTTTCAGGCCGCTGAAGATGCCCCCAAAGAGGGCGGACTCCGATGCCCCCGCACCCAGCGAAAGATTCAACTTCGCCTTGCTCCGGACCAGGCTGTCGCGTTGCTGGAGCAGCACATGCAGCCGCTCCTGCGCAGGCGAGCGGGCGACATGCTCATGCAGATTGTCGGCCTCTTTGGCGATGTAACGCGCAATGACCTGCGCATCGCCAGCGTCGGTCTTGCCGCGGCAGGCCACGCCCTTGGCGTAGTGCTTGATATCGCGTGGATTGAGCACGAACACGGCGTGACCGGCGCTCTGCGCAGCTTGAACCACAAGCTCGTGGTAGCGATTGGTTGCCTCAACACCAATACGAGACTTCGCCGGCAGGCTGGACAACCATTTGTTGATCGCCGAGGCTGAATTGGCGATTCGAATACTACCTTTAGTGCCATGGCGCGCCACCACCAAGGTCTTTGAATCGGCATCGATTCCAACAGCGAAACGATCTGACATCTGCACAACTCCCAGCTATTGTTGAGGGGCTGGGGTGGTACCGCACCACGTTGGCTTGCCTACATCGGCGGTCCTCAAAGGCCGCTAGATCCTTTATCGACGTTAAGGTGCGGGATGGGGATCGCTCGGCTCGTCTGTCGGCTG
>NZ_JBRRCU010000119.1:0-1055 GCF_056759195.1 Stenotrophomonas sp. STEN083
CCCCCCGGTGGGGCGGCGGGGTCCCCCCCCCCCCCCCCCGCGCCGCCCGCCCCCCCCCGCCGGGGGGGGCGCGGGGGGTTGGGTTCCGGGCAGCTTCCAACAAGCAAACCCAAGGCAAACGCCAAGCCACAAAAAAAGGCCCGCATCGCTGCGGGCCTCAAAATCACACAGCCAACAAAAAATTTGTCAGTTGACCTTGGCCAGATCGTCGATCAGCACGCGCAGGAAGCGTGCGGCTTCGCCGCCGGTGCAGGCGCGGTGATCGAAGGTGACCGACAAGGGGATGACCTTGTGGGTTTCAATGCCGCCCATGACCGGGGTGACCTGGAAGCGGGCACGGCCTGCGGCGACGATGGCCACGCACGGCGGCACCACTACCGGCGTGGCGTAACGGCCGGCGAACATGCCGAAGTTGGACAGGCTGATGGTGTAGCCGCTCAACTCCGACGGCGCGATCGAACGGTCTTCGACCTGCTGGCGCAGACGGTTGATGCCTTCGCGCACGCCACGTGCATCGAGCATGTCGGCATTGCGCAGGGCCGGGACGAAAAGACCATCGTCGGTGTCCACGGCAATGCCGATGTCGACCTGGGCATGCAGGGTGCGGGTAAGGTTGTCACCGTCGAACCAGGCATTCATGGCCGGCACGGCCTGGCAGGCGCTGACGATGGCGCGCACCAGTCGCGAGGTCATGTCGTTGCCCGGCGCCCAGGCATGGATGTCGGCATCGTCGCTGAGCGTGGTCGGGACGACCTTGCTGTGCGCATCGGCCATCACCCGCGCCATGTTGCGGCGCACGCCCTTGAGCGGTTCCGGCTGGCCCTTGGCGACCACGCCCGGAGGAGCGGTGCGCATCGGCTTGCCTGCTGCAGACAGCGGGGTGCGCGCGCTTGAGCCCCTCTCCCCCTGGGAGAGGGGTTGGGGTGAGGGTGCGGCAGCTGCGGTGGAGGTCGGGGCGGCGCCCCCCCCGCCCCCCCCCGGCCGGAGTGGGGCGGGCGCCCGGGGCGGGGTGGGCCGCCCCGCGAGCCCAGAAGAGAATCAAACCCCGCACCCCC
>NZ_JBRRCU010000120.1:0-1015 GCF_056759195.1 Stenotrophomonas sp. STEN083
GGTGGAAGCAAACAGCACCGCCTCACCCGAGGCACCACCGTTGGTACTAAGCGCAAACGTACCGCCGGCCGAGAACACCGGTGCCGACGGATTGGCAACAAACCCGGTGATTGATTGCGACGCCAGCCCAATCGACACACTCAGAACTTCCTGCGGTGCGGCGCTGTAGTTGGCATTGCCCGCCTGGTCGGCGGTAAGCGCACAGCTGCCCGCAGCAACCATCGTCACCGCCGAGCCTGCCACCGTACACACGCCCGGCGTGGTCGAAGCAAACAGCACCGCCTCACCCGAAGCATCGCCGGTTGCCGACACGGCAAACGTACCGCCGGCCGAGAACACCGGTGCCGACGGATTGGCAACAAAACCAGTTATCGATTGCGACGCCAGGCCAATCGACACACTCAGAACTTCCTGCGGCGCGGCGATGTAGTTGCCGTTGCCGGCCTGATTCGCCGTCAGGTCACAGGTGCCGGCACTAACCATCGTCACCGTAGAGCCAGCCACCGTACACACAGCCGGCGTGGTCGAGCCAAACAGCACCGCTTCACCCGAAGCACCGCCGGTTGCCGACACGGCAAACGTACCTCCGGCCGAGAACACCGGGTTGGCCGGAGTGGCCGTGAAAGCGGTGATCGCCTGCGTGGCCGTACCAATCGTGACGCTCAAGGTTTCCTGCGGTGCAGCACTGTAGTTGCCGTTGCCCGCCTGATTCGCCGTCAGCTCACAGGTGCCTGCACTGATCATCGTCACCGTCGAGCCCACCACCGTACAAACAGCCGGTGTGGTGGAAGCAAACAGCACCGCCTCACCCGAGGCACCACCGTTGGTACTAAGCGCAAACGTACCGCCGGCCGAGAAGACCGGTGCCGACGGATTGGCAACAAACCCGGTGATCGATTGCGACGCCAGGCCAATCGACACACTCAGAACTTCCTGCGGTGCGGCGCTGTAGTTGGCATTACCCGCCTGGTCGGCGGTAAGCGCACAGCTGCCCGCAGCAACCATCGTCACCGTC
>NZ_JBRRCU010000121.1:0-740 GCF_056759195.1 Stenotrophomonas sp. STEN083
CCCGGCAAGGTGGCCTTGGTCGCGGTTATGAGAAAGATGCTGGTCATCCTCAATGCTCGTAAACGAGATGCGGAGGCCGCTATGGCCTCCGGCTGACAAGACAGTTGCTACAAATGCTGCCTTGAATCACTGACGGACCTTCTTGATTGCAGGCTTCAGGCTGCAGTGATGTGGAGTCCTGGATTGCGGCTGGGGCGCTTTTCGCTGTCCAACAACATCTACTCAATCACCACGGTGACGGCCGGGCGAATGCCGCTGTTTGCGAATCGCGAGAACGCTGAACAGGCGATCGAAGCGCTCATTGCGAACTTGCCGGCATTGCCCACAGCCTTGCCCGGGTAGTGATGCCCGATCACCTGCATTGGCTGCTGCAGCTTCAATCCGGATCGCTCGGCGCCTGCCTGCAGCGCATGAAATCGCGCTCAGCGAGGGCCATCGGCGACGCAGGATCAATTTGGCAAACCGGCTATCACGATCACGATTACGCAATCAGGCGAGATGAGCCGCTGCGAGGCGTTGCCAATTACCTGCTGCATAACTCGGTGCAGGCGGGCCTATGCGAGCGACCACAGGACTATCCATATGCGTGGTGCAGGTGGGGCTGGCAGCTGTGATGTTGCGTGGCGCCGGGATTGCACATGTAGTGCCGAGCCATGCTCGGCAGGGGCGTTGCCGGGAATGCAAAATGCCGAGCATGGCTCGGCACTCCAGGTGAAGCGTTCGGGATTGGCGGGAATGCA
>NZ_JBRRCU010000122.1:0-427 GCF_056759195.1 Stenotrophomonas sp. STEN083
AGGCGTCCTCACAAGATACCTGCGCATACTTTCAAAGAACTTCGAATCAGGCCTCAGCGCCTTCTTCGTAGGCTGCGACGTTTCCGTCGTAGCGAGCCGCCCATTATATGGGGGCTTTTCTGCTTCGTCAACACCTTTTTGAGAGGTTGTTGACTCGGCGGCTTCAAGGTTGGCCCGAAGGCTTTTCGTCGAAGCGAGCCGCCTATTATGGCAGGCTTTTTGTTTCCGTCAACACCTTATTTGATGAACTTGAAGTTCTTCGTGAAGTTGTTGAGCTAACCCAGGCTCAAAAACGCCTGGCTTACATAAAAAGACGAACCCCGCTGCGTGAGCAGCGGGGTTCTTAGATAAAACCCTGACGATGACCTACTCTCGCACAGCTTAGGCTGCACTACCATCGGCGCGGCTACGTTTCACTTCCGAGTTC
>NZ_JBRRCU010000123.1:0-372 GCF_056759195.1 Stenotrophomonas sp. STEN083
GCCAGGCCAATCGACACACTCAGAACTTCCTGCGGTGCGGCGCTGTAGTTGGCATTACCCGCCTGGTCGGCGGTAAGCGCACAGCTGCCCGCAGCAACCATCGTCACCGTCGAGCCTGCCACCGTACACACGCCCGGCGTGGTCGAAGCAAACAGCACCGCCTCACCCGAAGCATCGCCGGTTGCCGTCACGGCAAACGTACCGCCGGCCGAGAACACCGGTGCCGACGGATTGGCAACAAACCCGGTGATCGATTGCGAAGCCAGGCCAATCGACACACTCAGAACTTCCTGCGGTGCGGCGCTGTAGTTGGCATTACCCGCCTGGTCGGCGGTAAGCGCACAGCTGCCCGCAGCAACCATCGTCACCGTC
>NZ_JBRRCU010000124.1:0-365 GCF_056759195.1 Stenotrophomonas sp. STEN083
CGTCGGTGTGGTCACCGGCGGCGTGGTCGTGGTCGGCGGGGTGATCGTACCCGGCGGCACGGCGGTCGCCGTGGCGGTGTTGACCACACTGCCCGCTGCTTCATCGGCAGCGGTGATGGTGTAGGTGTTGTTGCTCGGAGCACAGGCGACATTGCTGGCGCCAACCGCCAGGTTGGCGATGGTGCATACCAGGCCCGGCAGCATTGCATCGCTCACCACCACACCGGTCAGGTCCACCGTACCGGTGTTGCTGGCCGTAAAGGTGTAGGTGATCACGTCACCGGCATCACCGAGCACGGTGTTGCCATTGCTGTCGGCCACGGCCGCATGCTTGGCCACGGTGAAGCTGGCAACCGGCGTGGGCA
>NZ_JBRRCU010000125.1:0-320 GCF_056759195.1 Stenotrophomonas sp. STEN083
GTCAGGGTGATCACACCCGTGGTCGGATCGATCGCGTACCAGCCATTGTCGTTACCCGCGCTGATGGCGAAGGTCACGTTGTCGCCATCCACGTCACCGGCCTGGACCTGGCCCAGTTCGACGCCCGCAGCGGTGTTCTCGTTGTAGCTGACCGTATAGCTGGCCGGCGTCGGATTGCCTGCGCCGTCGGTGCCCGGCGGGGTGAAGATCGTGCCCGGCTGATTCGGACCCGGCGGCGTGCCGCCCTGGTTCGGATCTTCAAACTCCGGCACTTCGTTGACGTCCAGCTCGTTGAGCGTGACGGTGATGGTGGTCGTGCC
>NZ_JBRRCU010000126.1:0-316 GCF_056759195.1 Stenotrophomonas sp. STEN083
GACGATGACCTACTCTCGCACAGCTTAGGCTGCACTACCATCGGCGCGGCTACGTTTCACTTCCGAGTTCGGGATGGGATCGGGTGGTTCCATAGCGCTAATTTCATCAGGAAGGCGGTTTGAGCAGCGCGTTGCGCCAGCTCCAATGCGTTTCCTTGCGGAACTAAGGCCAGGCTGTAAAACACCTGGCTTACATAAAAAGACAAACCCCGCTGCGTGAGCAGCGGGGTTCTTAGATAAAACCCTGACGATGACCTACTCTCGCACAGCTTAGGCTGCACTACCATCGGCGCGGCTACGTTTCACTTCCGAGTTC
>NZ_JBRRCU010000127.1:0-225 GCF_056759195.1 Stenotrophomonas sp. STEN083
CCTTTGGCGCAGCCAAGGGGGAGGTTGGGAGGGGGTAGCTTCTGTTGTTGCCTGTAAGGCCGCAAACGCAAGAGCCAACGCTCAACAGCAAACCCCTCCCCAGCCCTCCCCTTCGCTACGCCAAAGGGAGGGAGCAAAGCTGCATGCATCGCCCCTCCCCTTTGGCGCAGCCAAGGGGGAGGTTGGGAGGGGGTAGCTTCTGTTGTTGCCTGTAAGGCCGCAAAC
>NZ_JBRRCU010000128.1:0-223 GCF_056759195.1 Stenotrophomonas sp. STEN083
GGGGGGGGGGGGGGGGGGGGGGGGGGGGGGGGGGGGGGGGGGGGGGGGGGGGGGGGGGGGGGGGGGGGGGGGGGGGGGGGGGGGGGGGGGGGGGGGGGGGGGGGGGGGGGGCGGGGGGGGGGGGGGGGGGGGGGGGGGGGGGGGGGGGGGGGGGGGGGGGGGGGGGGGGGGGGGGGGGGGGGGGGGGGGGGGGGGGGGGGGGGGGGGGGGGGGGGGGGGGGGG
>NZ_JBRRCU010000129.1:0-223 GCF_056759195.1 Stenotrophomonas sp. STEN083
ATTGCTGGCGCCAACCGCCAGGTTGGCGATGGTGCATACCAGGCCCGGCAGCATTGCATCGCTCACCACCACGTTGCTCAGCGCCACCGTACCGGTGTTGCTGACATCAAACGTATAGGTGATCACGTCACCGGCATCACCGAGCACGGTGTTGCCATTGCTGTCGGCCACGGCCGCATGCTTGGCCACGGTGAAGCTGGCAACCGGCGTGGGCACCGTCGGT
>NZ_JBRRCU010000130.1:0-220 GCF_056759195.1 Stenotrophomonas sp. STEN083
ACCGACGGTGCCCACGCCGGTTGCCAGCTTCACCGTGGCCAAGCATGCGGCCGTGGCCGACAGCAATGGCAACACCGTGCTCGGTGATGCCGGTGACGTGATCACCTATACCTTTACGGCCAGCAACACCGGTACGGTGGACCTGACCGGTGTGGTGGTGAGCGATGCAATGCTGCCGGGCCTGGTATGCACCATCGCCAACCTGGCGGTTGGCGCCAGC
>NZ_JBRRCU010000131.1:0-218 GCF_056759195.1 Stenotrophomonas sp. STEN083
GCTGGCCGGCGTCGGATTGCCTGCGCCGTCGGTGCCCGGCGGGGTGAAGATCGTGCCCGGCTGATTCGGACCCGGCGGCGTGCCGCCCTGGTTCGGATCTTCAAATGCCGGCACTTCGTTGACGTCCAGCTCGTTGAGCGTGACGGTGATGGTGGTCGTGCCGCCATTACCGTCGCTGGCCACCACCGTGATCTGATGGCTGTTGCCCGTCGACTCGT
>NZ_JBRRCU010000132.1:0-216 GCF_056759195.1 Stenotrophomonas sp. STEN083
CCGGTCAGGTCCACCGTACCGGTGTTGCTGGCCGTAAAGGTGTAGGTGATCACGTCACCGGCATCACCGAGCACGGTGTTGCCATTGCTGTCGGCCACGGCCGCGTGCTTGGCCACGGTGAAGCTGGCAACCGGCGTGGGCACCGTCGGTGTGGTCACCGGCGGCGTGGTCGTGGTCGGCGGGGTGATCGTACCCGGCGGCACGGCGGTCGCCGTG
>NZ_JBRRCU010000133.1:0-215 GCF_056759195.1 Stenotrophomonas sp. STEN083
GGGTGATCGTACCCGGCGGCACGGCGGTCGCCGTGGCGGTGTTGACCACACTGCCCGCTGCTTCATCGGCAGCGGTGATGGTGTAGGTGTTGTTGCTCGGAGCGCAGGCGACATTGCTGGCGCCAACCGCCAGGTTGGCGATGGTGCATACCAGGCCCGGCAGCATTGCATCGCTCACCACCACGTTGCTCAGCGCCACCGTACCGGTGTTGCTG
>NZ_JBRRCU010000134.1:0-211 GCF_056759195.1 Stenotrophomonas sp. STEN083
ATCTTCAAACTCCGGCACTTCGTTGACGTCCAGCTCGTTGAGCGTGACGGTGATGGTGGTCGTGCCACCATTACCGTCGCTGGCCACCACCGTGATCTGATGGCTGTTGCCGGTCGACTCGTAGTCATTCGCCAGCGACGCTGCACCAGCCGGGGTCAGGGTGATCACACCCGTGGTCGGATCGATCGCGTACCAGCCATTGTCGTTACCC
>NZ_JBRRCU010000135.1:0-209 GCF_056759195.1 Stenotrophomonas sp. STEN083
CCGTAAAGGTGTAGGTGATCACGTCACCGGCATCACCGAGCACGGTGTTGCCATTGCTGTCGGCCACGGCCGCATGCTTGGCCACGGTGAAGCTGGCAACCGGCGTGGGCAGCGTCGGTGTGGTCACCGGCGGCGTGGTCGTGGTCGGCGGGGTGATCGTACCCGGCGGCACGGCGGTCGCCGTGGCGGTGTTGACCACTTCACCCGCT